>NZ_JBWKIF010000016.1:94260-188739 GCF_056432865.1 Streptomyces sp. NPDC044921 | reverse complement strand
GCCCGGTTACATTCCGAACCCGGAAGCTAAGCCTTACAGCGCCGATGGTACTGCAGGGGGGACCCTGTGGGAGAGTAGGACGCCGCCGAACAATCTTTGGAAGGACCCCTGGTCACCAGCGTTCAGCTGGGACCAGGGGTCCTTTTTGTTTTTTGCACTGCGCGCTGGGCATCCGGCTGCGCGAGAATGACTTGCGGTACCGAAGACAGGAGTCACCATGTCCACCAACTCTCCCGACGACCGACCGGAGCGCGACCAGCGGCGACGCGAGGGGGACCGGAGCGACCGCGGCGGTCAGCGCGGCGACCGTGGCGACCGTGGCGGCTTCCGTCGGAACGATCGTGGTGACCGTCCCTCCTTCCGCCGGGACGACCGTGGGGACCGCGGCGAGCGCGGTGGCTTCCGCCGTGACGACAGTCGCCGTGACGACAGCCGGGGCGGCGACAGCCGGGGCGGCGACAACCGTGGTGGCGGTTACGGCCGGCGTGACGACCGTGACCGTGGTCCGCGCAGGGACGACCGCGACCGCGGTGGCTTCCGTCGTGACGACCGCGGGGAGCGCCCCTCCTTCCGTCGTGACGACCGCGGAGAGCGCCCGGACTTCCGGCGGGACGACAGCCGTGGCGGCGAGAACCGTGGCGGGGACAGCCGTGGTGGGGACAGTCGCGGCGGTGGCTACGGCCGGCGTGACGACCGCGGTGGCTTCCCGCGTCGCGACGACCGCGGGCCGCGTGGCGGGTTCCGGCGAGACGAGCGTCGGGACGATCGGCGCGATGACCGACGCGATGACCGACGGGACGATCGGCGCGACGATCGGCGTGACGGCGACCGGGGCGGGTTCCCCCGCCGGGACGACCGTGGCGAACGCCGCGATTTCCGGGACCGCGGCTTCCGCGGTGATGACCGTGACCGCGACCGCGGTTTCCGCAGCGACGACCGCGACCGCGGCTACCGTGGCGACGACCGTGACCGTGGACCGCGCGGTGATGACCGTGACCGTGGCTTCCGGCGGGACGACCGCGGTGGCTTCCGTGGCCGCGACGAGCGCGGGGACCGTGGCGGCTTCCGTCGCGACCGTGACGACGCGGGTCGTGGCGGGCGTCCCGCGTTCCGGCGTGAGGACGGTCCGCGCGGCGAGCGCGGCGAGTTCCGGCGCGATGACCGTCGGGACGATCGGCGTGACGGCGACCGTGGTGGATTCCGCGGGGGCCGTGACGACCGTGGTGGGCGTGGTGGGCCCCGGCGTGACGACCGTGGTGGGCGTCCGGGCGGGTTCCGGGGCGGCCGGGACGACCGGCGTGGCGGCGGTGGCGGCCGGTTCCGTGAGGAGCGGGAGCGGGACAGGGAGCCGATCAAGCGGCTGCCGATCCCCGAGGACGTCACGGGTGACGAGATCGACAAGGACGTGCGGCAGGAGCTGCAGAGTCTGCCGAAGACGCTCGCGGACGACGTCGCCAGGAACCTGGTGATGGTCGCCCGGCTGCTCGACGAGGACCCCGAGGGCGCGTACGCCTACTCCAGGGTCGCCCTGCGGCTGGCCTCGCGGGTCGCCGCCGTACGGGAGGCCGCCGGGTTCGCCGCGTACGCCACCCAGAAGTACGGTGAGGCGCTGGCCGAGTTCCGGGCGGCCAAGCGGATGACCGGGAACATCGACCTGTGGCCCGTGATGGCCGACTGCGAGCGCGGGCTCGGGCGGCCGGAGAAGGCGCTCGACATGGCCGGGGCGCCCGAGGTGAACAAGCTCGACAAGGCCGGGCAGGTCGAGATGCGGCTCGTCGCGGCCGGTGCGCGCCGGGACATGGGGCAGCTGGACGCGGCCATCGTGACGCTGCAGAGCCCCGAGCTGGCCGCCAACTCCGTGCAGCCCTGGACCGCGCGCCTGCGGTACGCGTACGCGGACGCGCTGCTCGCCGCCGGGCGTGAGGCCGAGGCCCGCGAGTGGTTCGCGAAGGCCGTCGAGGCCGATCGGGACGGCAGCACGGACGCCTCGGACCGGCTCGCGGAGCTGGACGGCGTGGAGTTCGTGGACGTCCTCGCCGACGACGAGGACGAGGACCAGTCGGAGGACCAGGACGAGGTCCGGGGCGGTGGCGCGGACGGCGGCGCCGTGACCGGGGAGCCGGACCGGAAGGACTGACGTCCCAGGTGAGTGAAGGGGGCGGATCCCGGCCGGGATCCGCCCCCTTCGTGTGTCCGGGAGGGCGTGGGTCAGAGGTCCAGGGCGCGCAGGACCAGGCCCGTCGCCGGTTTCGGGCCGAACGACGTCGACTTGCGCGGCATGGTCACGCCCTGCCGGGCCAGGTCGCGGACGACTTCCTCGTGGACCGGGTGCATCAGGACGGCCGTACCGCCGTCGCGCTCGGCCTTCGCGACCGTGGCGGCCGTGTCGTGGATGTAGGCGATGCGGTCGGGGGAGTCCTCGGGGATGCGCCAGACGTGCTCCAGGAGGGTGGCGTGCAGCACCGTCGCGTCCAGGGTGCGCCACGCCGCCGGCCGGTCGGCCGGGACCGTGCGGGCCAGCAGGTCCGGGTCGGGGCGGTCGACGAGGTGGAAGGAGCCGTCGCCGGCGAGCAGGAACGCGTTGCCCGCGCGGGTCGCGTCCGCCAGTACCTCCAGGGCCGCGGCCAGGGGGACGTCGAGGCGGCGTACCCGGAAGTGGCCGTCCAGCGCGGTCAGGGCCTCGCCGACCGGCAGGCCGTGCAGGAGGCGGTGGATGGCGCGGACGCGGAGGGGATACCTGGCTGTGTCGACCAGGAGGACCAGGCCGTGGTCCCACGGGCTGGGCGAGGGGTGTTCCGCGCGGAGGCGGCGGTAGGTCGCCCAGCGGTGGTGGCCGTCGGCGATGAGGGCCTGGTGACGGGCCAGGTCCCGCTGGATCGTGGTGAGCTCGGCGGGGTCGGTGATCGCCCACAGACGGTGGCGGAAGCCGTCCTCCGTGGTGGTCGCGAGGAGGGGACGCCGGTCGGCGGCGCGCTCGACCAGGTCGGCCGTCGCGGTGGACGAATCGTCACCGCGGTAGGTCAGCAACAGGGGTTCGAGGTTGGCCGAGGTGGCCCGCATCAGGGCCGCGCGGTCGGCGACGACGTGCGGCATGACGTCCTCGTGCGGCAGCACCACCTGCTCGGCGGGGTCCGAGACGCGCAGGGCGCCGATGACGCCGCGCTGCAGCATGCCGTCGCCGTCGCGCTGCTCGTAGACGTAGAGGCAGGGCTGCGGGTCCGTGGTCAGGATGCCCTCGGAGAGCCAGCGGCGCAGGGTCTTCGCGGCCTGCTCGTTGCGGGCGTCGGGGGTGGCGGCCTGGGGGAGGATCAGACGGACGATGTTGTGGGGGTCGGAGGACTCGAGGTGGTGCAGGCCGTCGGGGCGCACCACGACGTCGTACGGCGGAGATGTGACGGCGGCAAGGCTGCCGACCCGGTCGGGGTCGTAACGGAGGCCTCGGAACGGGGTGAGTTCCAGGCCTCGGTGCGCCGTTGCCTCCGAGTGACCTGCTGTCTTCATCCCGGCATCGTACGGGTGTCGGTGGCATGGGGGATGATCGGGGGAAAGGCCGCCGAACGAGGAGCGATACGGGATGAGCCGGAGCGTCAGGACGAGGCCCGAGGGCAGTGGGCAGGCCCTGAGCGAGGCGTACGACACGGCACTGCTGGACCTGGACGGTGTCGTGTACGCGGGTGGGAGCGCGATCCCGCACGCCGTCGAGTCGCTGGCCGCCGCCCGGGAGGGCGGGATGCGCCTGGCGTACGTGACCAACAACGCGCTGCGGACGCCGGACACGGTGGCCGGGCACCTGACGGAGCTGGGGATACCGACGGGTGCGGAGGACGTCATCACCTCGGCGCAGGCGGTGGCGCGGCTGGTCAGCGAGCAGGTGCCGCGGGGCGCGCGGGTGCTGGTGGTCGGCGGTGAGGGGCTGCGGGTGGCGCTGCGCGAGCGCGGGCTGGAGCCCGTCGAGTCCGCGGACGACGATCCGGTGGCGGTCGTGCAGGGGTACGGCGGTCCCGACCTGCCGTGGGGCCGGTTCGCCGAGGCCTCGTACGCGGTCGCCCGGGGCGTGCCGTGGTTCGCGTCCAACACGGACCTGACGATTCCCAGCGGGCGCGGTATCGCGCCGGGCAACGGGGCGGCGGTGGAGATCGTCCGGATCGCCACGGGTGCCGAGCCGCAGGTCGCGGGCAAGCCGCTGCCGCCGATGCACCGGGAGACGATCCTGCGGACGGGGGCGGAGCGGCCGCTGGTCGTCGGGGACCGGCTGGACACGGACATCGAGGGCGCGTTCAACGGGGAGGTCGACTCGCTGCTGGTGCTGACCGGCGTGACCGACGGAGCCCAGCTGCTGGCCGCTCCGCCGCGGCACCGGCCGACGTACGTGGACGCCGACCTGCGCGGGATGCTCGGCGGTCAGCCGGACGTCGTCGAGGCGGGCGAGGGAGCGTTCCGGTGCGGTGGCTGGACGGCGACGGCCGGCGCGGAGCGGCTGGAGCTCGACGGGGAGGGCGAAGCGCTGGACGGGCTGCGGGCGTTGTGCGCCGCCGCGTGGTCGGCCGCGGGTGAGGGGACGTGCGAGCTGGACGGCGGGAAGGCGCTGGCGCGGCTGGGGATGTGAGGGCCGGTTGGCGGGCTCCGCGCGGGGGCAGGATCGGCCCGTGTGTGCGGAGGGTGGCCAGGCTCTCGCATCGTGATCGGTTGCGAGGGTAGGCTAACCTAACTGCGTGTTGGTCGAGAGTCCCCCCGAACAGCGCGCGGAGACTGCCCCCGCGCCCCCAACCCGACGTGCGGCGCGTGCTTTTGGGCTGCTCCTGTCCGTCGCGATCCTGGTGCTCATCGCGCTGGCGAGTATCGCGATCGGGGCGAAAGAGCTGTCCCTGGAGCAGGTCTGGCACGGTCTGTTCGAGGACTCGGGCAGCTACGGCGACGTGGTGGTCGCGGAGCGGCTGTCGCGGACCGTGCTCGGGCTGCTCGCCGGAGCCGCCTTGGGGCTCGCCGGCGCGGTCCTGCAGGCCCTCACGCGCAATCCGCTGGCCGATCCCGGACTGCTCGGCATCAACGCGGGCGCGTCCGCCGCGGTCGTCACGGCCATCACGTTCCTGGGCGTCACCTCGCTCAGCGGCTATGTGTGGTTCGCGTTCTTCGGCGCGGCCGCGGTCGGGGCGCTGGTGTGGTTCCTCGGCGGCAGCCGGGGCGCGACACCGGTGCGGCTGGCCCTCGCCGGCACGGCGATCAGCGCCGCGCTCTTCGGCTACCTCCAGGCCGTGATGATCATGGACGACGCGGCGCTGGGCAAGATGCGCTTCTGGACGCTCGGTTCGTTGTCCGCCGCGACCGACTCGACCATCGAGCAGGTCCTGCCGTTCCTGCTCGCCGGCACGGTCCTCGCCCTGGCCCTGGCCCGGCCGCTCAACGCCATGGCCATGGGCGACGACACCGCCAAGGCGCTCGGCGCCCACCTGAACCGGACCCGGGCGCTGTCCATGCTGGCCGCGACCGTGCTGTGCGGGGCCGCGACCGCCGCCTGCGGGCCGATCGTGTTCGTGGGGCTGATGGTGCCGCACGTGGTGCGTTCCTTCACCGGGCCGGACCTGCGCTGGATCCTGCCCTACGCGGCGATCCTGTCGCCGGTGCTGCTGCTCGGCGCCGACGTCATCGGCCGGATCGTGGCCCGGCCCGCGGAGCTCCAGGTGGGCATCGTCACGGCGATCCTGGGCGGGCCGGTGTTCATCTTTCTCGTACGACGGCGGAGGACGGCGCAGCTGTGAGGACCATCAACCGTGCCGTGAGGACGACCAGCCGGGTCGTGCGGACCCCGGGCGGGCTCTCCGTGCGCCTGGACGCGCGGGCCCTCACCGTCGTGCTCCTGCTGCTGGTCGCGGCCCTCGCGGCGAGTGTCGTGCTCATCGGGACCGGCGACTTCCCCATTCCGGCCGCCGACGTGCTGCGCACGCTGGTGGGCGAGGGGAACGCCGGCCAGGAGTTCATCGTCAACGAGCTGCGGCTGCCGCGGGTCCTGGTGGGACTGCTGGTCGGCGCCTCGCTGGGGCTGGGCGGCGCGCTGTTCCAGTCCATCTCCCGCAATCCGCTGGGCAGTCCGGACGTGCTCGGCCTCGGCCAGGGCGCGACGGCCGGCGCGCTCACGATGATCGTGCTGTTCTCCGGCAGCGCCAACCAGGTCGCGCTCGGCGCGCTCGCGGGTGGCCTGCTGACCGGCTTCGCGATCTACGTGCTGGCCTGGAAGCGGGGCGTGCACGGCTACCGGCTGGTCCTGGTCGGCATCGGCGTCTCCGCGATCGTCACCGCCGTCAACGGCTACCTGCTCACCAAGTCGGACATCGTGGACGCGGCCCGCGCGGTGGTGTGGATGACCGGCTCCCTCGACGGCCGTGACTGGGCGCAGGTGTGGCCGCTGCTCGCCCTGTGCGCGGTGCTCGTGCCGCTCGTGCTGGTCAACGGCCGGGGGCTGCGGATGATGGAGATGGGCGACGACGTGGCGTACGCCCTCGGGGTGCGGGTGGAGCGCGTCCGGCTGCTGCTGATGGTCGCCGCGGTGCTGCTCACCGCGTCCGCGACCGCCGCGGCCGGTCCCGTCAGCTTCGTGGCGCTGACCGCGCCGCAGCTGGCCCGGCGGCTGACCCGTTCGCCCGGCCCGAACCTGCCGGCCTCGCTGTGCATGGGCGCCGCCCTGCTGGTGGTCGCCGACCTGGCCTCGCAGCGGGCGTTCGGCGCCGGGCAGCTGCCCGTGGGCGTCGTGACCGGCGTGCTCGGCGGTGTCTACCTGCTGTGGCTGCTGGTCACCGAACGCAAGGCGGGGCGGATATGAGCACCGGCACCTCAGCGGGCACGAGCGCCCGGAGCAGCAACAGCAGCGGGCTGAACAACCGAAGGAGCACCGTGAACCGTCTGTCCGCCGAGAACGTCACCCTCGCCTACGACCAGAGGGTCATCGCCGAGCAGTTGTCGGTGGAGATACCCGACCACTCCTTCACCGTGATCGTCGGGCCCAACGCGTGCGGCAAGTCGACGCTGCTGCGGGCGCTGTCGCGGATGCTCAAGCCGAGCGAGGGCCGGGTGCTGCTCGACGGGCAGGCCATCCAGTCGCTGCCGGCGAAGAAGGTCGCGCGCACGCTCGGCCTGCTGCCCCAGTCGTCCATCGCGCCCGACGGCATCACCGTCGCCGACCTGGTCGGCCGCGGCCGCTACCCGCACCAGGGCATCCTGCGCCAGTGGTCCACCGAGGACGAGCGGGTCGTGCAGGAGTCCATGCGGCAGACCGGCGTCGCCGAACTCGCCGACCGTTACGTCGACGAGCTCTCCGGTGGTCAGCGGCAGCGCGTGTGGATCGCCATGGCGCTGGCCCAGCAGACGCCGCTGCTGCTGCTCGACGAGCCGACGACCTACCTGGACATCCAGCACCAGATCGACGTCCTGGACCTGTGCGCCCAGCTGCACGAGGAGCAGGGGCGCACGCTGGTGGCCGTGCTGCACGACCTGAACCACGCCGCCCGCTACGCCACGCACCTCATCGCCCTGCGCCAGGGCACGGTCGTGGCCGAGGGCGCGCCGAACGACATCGTCACGGCCGAGCTGGTCGAGAAGGTCTTCGGGCTGCGCTGCCAGGTCATCGACGACCCGGAGACGGGCACGCCGCTGGTCGTGCCGGCCGCGCGGAAGGCACGTGCGAGGGACACGGCCGGGACGCCGGCCGCGGTGGAGCCCCGGGCGGATAAGGTCCCCGCTACAGAAGCTTCCTGAGACGGAGCAGGTCCCGCAGCCCCGCGTGCAGCTTCACCCGGCCCGAGCCCCAGGCCGTGGCGAAGTTCAGCTCGCCGTCGACCAGGGCCACCAGGTCGTCGCCGGTCATGGCCAGTCTGATCTCGGCCTTGTCCGGCGGCGGCCCGGGCACCGTGTCGCGCACCTCGATCCGGCCGCCCCGCATGCGGCCCACGAAGGTGACGTCCAGGTCGGTGATGTGGCAGCTCACCGAGCGGTCCAGGGCCGCGGCCTCGCGGACGTCCCCTCCGGCTCGCTGCATGCTGTCCGAGAGCTTGTCGAGTGCGCTGCGGCACTCCTCGATCGTGGCCATCGCGATCGACGGTACCGCAGCGGTTCGCGGTAGCGTCGGGGCATGGACCACGCAGTTCCCCCAGCGGACCTCCCGGAGGACCCTCCGGCGGACCCCTCGGCGGACCTCCCCGCGCCGACGACGCGGCAGGCGGAGCCCGAGCCCGACCCGGCCGCCCCCGCCCCCCTGGACGTGCCCCGCACGCCCACCGGCGAGGCCGCCGTGGACGCGGCCCTGGACCGGCTCGGCGACGCCGACCACCTCCCCACGGACGGGCACGTCGAGGTGTACGAGGATGTACACCGGGGGCTGCGCGACGCGCTCACCGCGCTCGACGTACGCCCGGGACCTCCGGCGCCCCCGCAGTCTGGACCGAGGAGCTGAACCGAACGTGGCAGGAGTCGCACGACGCCGTCTGGACGCGGAGCTGGTCCGCCGGAAGCTCGCGCGCTCGCGTGAGCACGCCGGCCAGCTGATCGCCGCCGGCCGGGTCTCCGTCGGCAGGACCGTCGCGACGAAACCGGCCACGCAGGTGGAGACCGCCGCCGCGATCGTCGTCGCGGCCGACGAGAACGACCCCGACTACGTCTCCCGGGGCGGCCACAAGCTCGCCGGTGCCCTGGAGGTGTTCGTGCCGCAGGGCCTCGCCGTCGAGGGCCGCAGGGCGCTCGACGCCGGCGCCTCGACCGGCGGGTTCACCGACGTCCTGCTGCGCGCGGGCGCCGCCCACGTCGTCGCCGTGGACGTCGGGTACGGACAACTCGCCTGGTCCCTGCAGAACGATGAACGCGTCACCGTCAAGGACCGTACGAACGTACGCGAGTTGACGCTTGAGGCGATCGATGGGGAGCCTGTGGATCTTGTCGTGGGGGATCTTTCCTTCATCCCGCTCGGGCTGGTCCTGCCCGCCCTGGTGCGGTGCGTGAAGCCGGACGCCGACCTGGTGATGATGGTCAAACCGCAGTTCGAGGTGGGCAAGGAGCGGCTGGGCAGCGGGGGAGTTGTGCGCAGCCCCGAGCTGCGGGCCGAGGCGGTGCGGGGCGTGGCCGAGAAGGCTTGGGGGCTGGGGCTCGGGGTGAAGGGCGTGACCGCCAGTCCGCTGCCCGGGCCGTCGGGGAATGTCGAATACTTCTTGTGGCTGCGGGCCGGGGCACCGGAACCGGACCCGGCCGACGTCGACCGAGCAGTGGCGGAGGGGCCGCGTTGACCGAGAACCGAGCTCGTACTGTTTTCCTGCTCGCCCACACGGGACGGCCCGCGGCCGTGCGCAGTGCCGAGCTCGTGGTGAAGGGGCTGCTCCGCTCGGGCCTGGGTGTGCGGGTCCTGGAGGACGAGGCCCGGGACCTGCCGCTGCCGGACGAGGTGGTGCTGGTCAAGGAGGCGACCCCGCAGTGCCTGGACGGGTGCGAGCTGCTCATCGTGCTGGGCGGCGACGGCACGCTGCTGCGCGGCGCCGAGTTCGCGCGGGCGTCGGGGGTGCCGATGCTCGGCGTCAACCTCGGCCGGGTCGGTTTCCTCGCCGAGGCCGAGCGCGACGACCTCGACAAGGTTGTCGACCGGGTGGTGACGAAGGCGTACGAGGTCGAGGAGCGGATGACCGTCGACGTCGTGGTGCACCAGAACGGCGACATCGTGCACACGGACTGGGCGCTGAACGAGGCGGCCGTGCAGAAGGTGTCCGCCGAGCGGATGCTGGAGGTCGTCCTGGAGATCGACGGGCGGCCGGTGACGGGGTTCGGCTGTGACGGGATCGTGTGCGCCACGCCGACCGGGTCGACCGCGTACGCCTTCTCGGCGGGCGGGCCGGTGGTGTGGCCGGAGGTCGAGGCGCTGCTGATGGTGCCGATCTCCGCGCACGCGCTGTTCGCCAAGCCGCTGGTCACCTCGCCGGACTCGGTGCTGGCCGTGGAGGTGCTGCCGCACATTCCGCCGGGTGTGCTGTGGTGCGACGGGCGGCGCACGGTGGAGCTGCCCGCCGGGGCGCGGGTGGAGGTGCGGCGCGGGGCCGTGCCGGTCCGGCTGGCCCGGCTGCACCACGCGTCCTTCACGGACCGGCTGGTGGCCAAGTTCGCGCTGCCTGTCTCCGGGTGGCGGGGCGCCCCTCACTAGCGTGGTGTCCGCCGTCGGTGGGCGCGGGACCGCTGTGGCCGGTCGCGCCCGCGCGGCGCGGCCGCAGGTCGATACGGCCCCGCTCCCCTGACGCGCGCCGCCACTCGCCTGGGTGACAAGGCCGGGCCGGTCGCAATCCGCGGTCCGGACCTCGTAAGGTCGTGTCCGTGTTGGAGGAGATGCGGATACGGTCGCTCGGTGTGATCGACGACGCTGTCGTCGAGCTGTCGCCGGGGTTCACCGCGGTCACCGGTGAGACGGGTGCGGGCAAGACCATGGTGGTCACCAGCCTGGGATTGCTGCTGGGCGGGCGGGCCGACCCGGCGCTCGTGCGGATCGGGGCCGGGAAGGCGGTCGTCGAGGGACGGATCACCGTGCCGCGGGACGCCGCCGTCGCCGTACGCGCCGAGGAGGCCGGGGCCGAGCTCGACGACGGCGCCCTGCTGATCAGCCGTACCGTTTCGGCCGAGGGGCGCTCCCGGGCGCACCTGGGCGGCCGCAGCGTGCCCGTGGGCGTGCTCGCGGAGCTCGCCGACGAGCTGGTGGCCGTGCACGGGCAGACCGACCAGCAGGGACTGCTCAAGCTGTCCCGGCAGCGGCAGGCGCTCGACCGGTACGCGGGCGACGCGGTCGCCGTGCCGCTGGCCAAGTACGGCGAGGCGTACAAGCGGCTGCGGGCCGTCTCCGCCGAGCTCGACGAGATCACCACGCGTGCGCGGGAACGCGCCCAGGAAGCCGACCTGCTGCGCTTTGGGCTCGACGAGATCGCCGCCGTCGAGCCCCGGGCCGGTGAGGACGTGGAGCTGGCCGAGGAGGCCGAGCGGCTCGGGCACGCCGAGGCGCTGGCCTCCGCCGCCGCGGCCGCCCACGCCGCGCTCGCGGGCAATCCGGAGGACCCCGAGGGCGTCGATGCCGGGACGCTCGTCGCGGGCGCCCAGCGGGCCCTGGACGCCGTGCGCGCGCACGACCCGGCGCTGGCCGCGCTCGCCGACCGCATCGGCGAGATCGGGATCCTGCTGCGCGACGCGGCCGGGGACCTCGCGGGGTACGCCGACGACCTGGACGCCGATCCGCTGCGGCTGGCGGCCGTCGAGGAGCGGCGGGCCGCGCTCACCGGACTGACCCGGAAGTACGGCGAGGACATCGCCGCCGTGCTCGCCTGGGCGGAGAACGGTGCCGCCCGGCTGACCGAGCTCGACGGCGACGACGAGCGGATCGGGGAGCTGACCGCCGAGCGGGACGCGCTCCGGGCGGAACTGGGCGGACTGGCCCAGGCCTTGACGGACGCGCGGACGGAGGCCGCCGAGCGGTTCGCCGCCGCGGTGACCGCCGAGCTGGCCTCCCTCGCCATGCCGCACGCCCGCGTGTCCTTCGACATCCGGCAGACCGAGGACCCCGAGGGCGTCGAGGTCGGCGGGCGGCCCGTCGCCTACGGGCCCGCCGGTGCCGACGAGGTGGAGCTGCTGCTGGCCCCGCACCCGGGCGCGCCGCCCCGGCCGATCGCCAAGGGCGCCTCCGGCGGTGAGCTGTCCCGCGTGATGCTGGCCGTCGAGGTGGTGTTCGCCGGGACGGACCCCGTGCCGACGTACCTCTTCGACGAGGTCGACGCCGGTGTGGGCGGCAAGGCGGCGGTCGAGATCGGCCGGCGCCTGGCACGTCTGGCGAAGACCGCGCAGGTCGTGGTCGTGACGCATCTGCCGCAGGTGGCCGCCTTCGCCGACCGGCAGTTGCTGGTCGAGAAGACGAACGACGGGTCCGTGACCCGCTCCGGCGTCAAGGTCCTGGAAGGGGAGGAGCGGGTGCGCGAGCTGTCCCGCATGCTCGCCGGCCAGGAGGACTCGGAGACGGCCCGGGCGCACGCCGAGGAACTGCTGGCGACGGCGCGGGCGGACCTGTAACCGGACGGCTGACCTCTGGCGGGAGGGCGGCCCTCCGGCCGGAGGCGGACCGGGGCCGGGCGGGTCGCCCAACTTCACTCGTGTGGGTGACCCGGCCCGGTGCGTTCCCCCGTTGTCGCGCCCCACGGTCGCGCCGCGGGGGTTCCGGCGTTCCCGGAACCCCCGTATGTCCTGGCATCCTTGGCGGAGTACGCGTGGGAGACCGCGCCGTGACCGCCCGACCGAACCAGGAGCCCGGCCACGTGACCCCCGTGAGCAGCCACTCACCGCCTGGCCAGTCGCCGCTGCGCACCGTGCAGGTGCTGGGCGGGGGCAACGCCACCAGCAGCGCGCATGTGCGCTCGCTGGCCGCGGGGCTCGTCGCTCGGGGCGTGAGAGTCACGGTGTGCGCCCCCTTCGAGGCGGATCGGGCCTACGACTTCAGCGGGGTCGGGGCTGACCACGTGCACGTGCCGCGCAGCAGCGACCCCGTGTCGGTGGCGGCCCTGCGGGCGGCCTGCGCCGACGCCGATCTGGTGCACGCCCACGGGCTGCACGCCTCCTTCCGTACCGTGCTCGCCCTCAGCGGACGGCGCGTACGCACCCCGCTGGTCGTGACGTGGCACGACCGGGCGCACGCCGACGGGGCACGTGCTCAGCTGCTGCGTGTCCTGGAACGGCGGGTCGTGAAGGCGGCCACGGTGGTGCTGGGCACGACCTCGGCGCTCGTGGACCGAGCCCGGCTGTCGGGCGCCCGGGACGTGCGGCTGGCCGCCGTGGCCCTGCCCGGCCCCCGCAGGCCCGTGGAGCCCGACGACCCCGACCGGCTGCGGCCCAAGGTGCGTGCCGAACTCGGCGCGATCGAGCGGCCGTTGCTCATGGCCGTCGGCTCCCTGGAACGGCACCGCGGCTACGACGTGCTGCTGGACGCGGCGCGCGCGTGGCGTCGCCTGGACCCCGTTCCCCTGGTGGTGATCGCGGGGGAAGGGCCGCTGCGCGGTGAACTCCAGGGGCGGATCGAGAGCGAAGGGCTGCCGGTCCGGCTGATCGGCCGCCGCGACGACATCGCCGACCTGCTCGCCGCCGCCGACCTCGCGCTGCTGCCGAGCCGCTGGGAGGCGCGCTCGGTGCTCGCCCAGGAGGCCCTGCACGCGCGCGTGCCGCTCGTCGCGACCGATGTCGGCGGCATCCCCGAACTCGTCGGCGACGCGGCCGAACTCGTCCCGGCCGGGGACGCCCGGGCCCTCGCCTCGTCCGTCGTACGGCTGCTCGCCGACCCCGAGCGCCGGGCCCTGCTGCGGGAGAAGGGTGCCCGGCAGGCGGCGACCTGGCCGACCGAGGACGAGACGGTCGCCCAAGTCCTCAGCGTGTACGATGAGTTGACCCGCCCCTTGCCCCTCGCTTAGAGAGGGCTGTGCTCCGGCCGGGGGCCCCTCCGCCCCGCTGAGGAGGACCCACCCGGGCCCGGGGCACCGGGCTCCTCCGCCGGCGGCTCCCGCCCGGCACGGAGGCGCCGCCCCTCGCCCAAGGGGAACCCGTCCGCCCGGAGGCCCCGCTCCCCCGGCCCGGAGGGGCAGCCCGGTCCGTACCCCTGCCCTTCGCCTTGGAGGGGCCGCCCGATCTGTCCCCCCTGGCCCTTCGCCTTGGAGGGGCCGCCCGATCTGTCCCCCCCCCGGCCCTTCGCCCTGGAGGGGCCCGCCCGGTCCGTACCCCGCCCCTCGCCCCGGAGGGGCTCCGGCTCGGAGTTCCCCGCCCTCGCCTAGAGGGTCCGGCGCGTCTGCGGGGCGGGTGGTACGTGGCGGCGGGCTCGCAGGGCCAGGCTCAGGGCCAGGACCGTCTGCGGATCGTCGAGATCCGTGCCCAGCAACTCCCCGATGCGCGCCAGCCGGTTGTACAGGGTCTGCCGGTTGAGGTGGAGCTCCCGGGCCGTCTCCGCCTTGCGTCCCGCGTGGGCGAGATAGGTCGTCAGGGTGGGCAGCAGCGGCGGGCGGGAGCGGCGGTCGTGCTCCAGCAGCGGCCCGAGCGCCCGGTCGACGAAGGCCGCCAGGTCCGGGTCATCGCGCAGCCGCCACAGCAGCAGGTCGATGTCCAGGCGCCGGGCGTCGAACCAGGGCCGGTCCGGCAGACCCTGGGCCGCCGTGGCCGTCTCGGCCGCGTGCCGCAGGCCCGACGCCGCCGCAGGCCAGCCACCGGCCACCCCGACGACCACCACCGGCGCCGGTCCGCCCGGCCGCAGCATGCCGGCCCGGCCCGCCCCGGCCCGCAGACCCGCCGCCACCTGGTCCGCGACCGCCCCCCGCTCCGCCTCCGCGCGCAGCCCGAGCAGCACCAGCACCCGCCCCTCCACCGGCCGCACCCCGAGCAGCACCGGCACGCCCACCGCCGCCAGTTCCTCCGAGACCGCCCGGGCCAGCAGGGCCCAGCCGCTCCCGGGGGACAGGGCGTCGCCGAGCCGCATGACGACCGGCAGCAGCGGCCCCTCGCCCGGCCGGAAGCCCAGTACCCGTGCCTGCGCCGGGGCGTCCTCGGCCGTGAGCCGGCCCTCGGCCAGGTCCGTCAGGAAGTCGCCGCGCCCGCGCGCCGCCAGTTCCTCCTCCTGACGCGCCTGCATCAGCACCACGGCCAGGATGCCCGCGGCCCGCTCGGCCGCCATCCGGTGCACCGGCGCCAGGGGCGCCCGGACGGGAAGCAGCACCAGCCGCGCCCGGACGCCCCCGCTGCCCGGCCCGCCCCCCGGCACGTCCACGAACAGCGACCCGGTGAGCGGCGGTTCGTCCCGGTGCCGGCCGCGCAGCCCCTCCCACACCTGGAGCGGGTCCGCGCCCTCGGGACCGGCCCCGGCGGCGTACAGCAGTTGTCCCTCCGCCGTCTCCAGGAAGACCGGGTTGGCGGCGAAGCCGGCCAGGATGTCCAGCACCTGGGGCACACCGCCGCCGCTCAGCACGGCGCGCGTGCAGCGGCGGTGCACCTCCTCGGCCCGCTGGAGCAGCGCGTAGTGGCCGTTGACGATCTCGGTGTGGATCTCCTCCGTCACGGTGACGAACGGCACCTCGCGGTGCAGTTGCACCAGCGGCAGCCCGGCCGAGCGCGCCGTGTCCACCAGGGCCGCCGGGAGCCGGGTGAAGCGCGGGCCGAGCTCCACCACCAGGGCCGCGATGCCGCGCTCGGCCAGCGTGCGCACGAACGCCCGCTGCTCGGCCGGGCGGGTGCCGAGACCGTAGCCCGTGGTGAGCAGGAGTTCGCCGCCCTTGAGCAGGGAGGCGATGTGCGGCACCTCGCCGGCGTGCACCCAGCGCACGGTCCGCCCCAGCCGGTCGGCACCCGCCAGCACCTCGGGCAGCCCGCCGCGCAGCCCCGGCAGCTCCAGCGCCCGCTGCACGGTGATCCCGGCGCCGTGGGTGTCGTAGCCGCTGTCCGTCCCGCTCTCCATGGGCCGGACGCTACCCGGGCGGAGGCTCCCCGGACATCTCCGGACGGGCACCGGGACGATCACACCCGGCGGGCCCGGAGCCGATGCCGGCCGGATTACGGCCTCACCGACCGGGTACGGGCGCCGTCATGGACATGAGCGTGGTCGCGGTGGGGCGGGAGGACGACAGTCCGGTCGAGGAGCCGTTGCGGGTCGCGGTGCTCGCCGACCGGCTCGGTTACCGGGAGGTGTGGGCGGGCGAGGGGCCGACCTGGGACGCGTTCGTCCTGGCGACCGCGATCGGCGCGGCCACCGAGCGGGTCGCGCTGACCGCCGGGCCCGTGCCGGTGAACGTGCGCGATCCGCTGACCGTCGTCCGGGGCGCCGCCTCCACCGCGGCCGTCACCGGCCGGCCCGTCGGCGTGGCCCTCGGCACCTCCAGCAAGCGGGTCGTCGAGGGTGTGCACGGCCGGCCGCGGACCCGGCCCGCCGCCGTCCTGGAGGAGTCGGCCGCGGCCGTGCGGGCCCTGATGGACAGCGTGCCGGGCGAGCCGGTCGTGCCCGGCAGCGGCTTCCCGCGCCGGCTGCCGCCGCCCGGCGGGACGCTCACCGTCGCGGCGTTCGGCGAGCGCGCGGTCGCCGCGGCCGTCGGGCACGCCGACCGGATGCTTCTCGACCTGGTCTCGCCCGCGCAGGTGCGCACGCTGCGGGCGCGGATGCTGGCGGCCGCCGGGAAGGCCGGGCGCACCCCGCCGCGACTGGCCGCCTGGCTACCGGCCGCGGTCGACCCGAAGCCGGAGGCCCTGACCCAGATCCTGCGCAGCGTCGTCGGCTACCTTCCCGTGCCGGGCTACAGCGACATGTTCGTCGACGCCGGATTCGCCGAGGTCGTCGAGCTGGCCGTCAAGGGCGCCGACCGGGACACCCTGCTGCGGGCCCTGCCGCCCGAGGCCGCGGGCACGGTCGCCCTCGTCGGCGACGCCGCCGCGGTCCGCGCCCGCGTCGACGCCTACGCCGAGGCCGGCCTGGACGAGATCGCCCTGGTCCCGGCCACGGCGGGTGACCCGGCCGGAGAGCGCACGCTCGCGGCCCTCAAGCCGGAGTGACGCTCCCCAGGCCCCCGCTCAGCCGCCGTAGGCCCCCGCTCAGCCGCCGTAAGCGCCCGAAGCCGTCAGCCGCAGCGCCGTGTCGATGAGCGGCACGTGGCTGAAGGCCTGCGGGAAGTTGCCCACCTGGCGCTGCAGCCGCGGGTCCCACTCCTCGGCCAGCAGGCCGAGGTCGTTGCGCAGGGACAGCAGCTTCTCGAACAGCTTGCGGGCCTCGTCCACGCGGCCGATCATCGCCAGGTCGTCGGCCATCCAGAACGAGCAGGCGAGGAACGCGCCCTCGTCGCCGGGCAGGCCGTCGACGCCCTCGTCGGCGCCCTCGGTCGGGTAGCGCAGGATGAAGCCGTCCGGCGTGGACAGCTCCCGCTGGATCGCCTCGATCGTGCCGATGACGCGCTTGTCGTCCGGCGGCAGGAAGCCCACCTGCGGGATCAGCAGCAGCGAGGCGTCCAGCTCCTTGGAGCCGTAGGACTGCGTGAAGGTGTTGCGCTCCTTGTCGTAACCCCGCTCGCACACGTCCCGGTGGATGTCGTCCCGCAGCTCTTTCCAGCGCTCCAGCGGGCCGTCGGCGTCGCCGGACTCGATCAGCTTGATCGTGCGGTCGACGGCGACCCAGGCCATCACCTTGGAGTGCACGAAGTGGCGGCGCGGGCCGCGCACCTCCCAGATGCCCTCGTCCGGCTCCTGCCAGTGGCCCTCCAGGTAGCGGATCAGCTTCAGCTGGAGCAGCGAGGCGTAGTCGTTGCGCGCCAGGCCCGTCATGTGGGCCAGGTGCAGGGCCTCGGTGACCTCGCCGTACACGTCCAGCTGGAGCTGGTGGGCCGCGCCGTTGCCGACCCGGACCGGGGCGGAGTTCTCGTAGCCCGGCAGCCAGTCCAGTTCCGCCTCGCCGAGCTCGCGCTCGCCGGCGATGCCGTACATGATCTGCAGGTTCTCCGGGTCGCCCGCGACCGCGCGCAGCAGCCACTCGCGCCAGGCGCGGGCCTCCTCGCGGTAGCCGGTGCGCAGCAGCGAGGACAGGGTGATGGCCGCGTCGCGCAGCCAGGTGTAGCGGTAGTCCCAGTTGCGCACGCCGCCGATGTCCTCCGGCAGGGAGGTGGTCGGCGCGGCGACGATGCCGCCGGTCGGGGCGTACGTCAGGGCCTTCAGCGTGATCAGCGAGCGGACCACGGCCTCGCGGTAGGGGCCGTGGTACGTACAGTGGTCCACCCACTCGCGCCAGAAGTCCTCCGTCGCCTCCAGCGACTGCTCCGGCTCGGGCAGCGGCGGCGGCTCCTTGTGCGAGGGCTCCCAGGAGATCGTGAACGCGATCCGCTCGCCCGGCGCGACCGTGAAGTCCGAGTAGGTCGTCAGCGACTTGCCGTACGTCTCGACGGATGTGTCGAACCACACGGAGTCGGGGCCCGCGACGGCCACCGTGCGCCCCTCGTGCTTGTGCACCCACGGCACCACCCGCCCGTAGGAGAACCGCATCCGCAGCGCCGAGCGCATCGGCACCCGGCCGGAGACGCCCTCGACGATCCGGATGAGCTGCGGGGCGCCGTCACGCGGCGGCATGAAATCGGTCACCCGGACCGTGCCCCGCTGGGTGTCCCACTCGGACTCCAGGATCAGCGAGTCGCCGCGGTAGCTGCGCCGGGCCGCGGTGGGCGGCTCCTGGTCGGAGGCGTGCGCGGGGCCGAGCCGCCAGAAGCCGTGCTCCTCGGTGCCCAGCAGGCCGGCGAAGATGGCGTGCGAGTCGAAGCGGGGCAGGCACAGCCAGTCGACTGTCCCGTCCCGGCAGACCAGGGCAGCGGTCTGCATGTCTCCGATGAGTGCGTAGTCTTCGATGCGCCCGGCCACGTGCAACTCCAGTCGAACGGCCACGTCACCCCGCAAGGGGGCTGTCGCTAGTGCGGTCAAGGGGGTTTCAGCAGGTCTTGCAATGCGTCGTTGAGCGATGAAGCAAAACAGTTCACTCAGCCGTGACGCAAAGCGCCAATTGTTGCTCAACGAACTGACGAGCTCACGTTGTTCCGGTGCTTACCGGCGGGGGGTGGTGCCGTTGGGCCGGACGGGCTCGGCGGCGAGTGTCCGAGCAGGATACGACGCACGCGGATGTTCCGGGTGCCCGTCGCGGCAAGGCGGGTACGCCGAACGAGTGAGCAACGGGTGAGAGGCCGGTGAGGATGATCGCCCCGTGTCGGAATGTGCGCGGAGCGTGGCCGGAAGCCATCACCTCGCAGCGCTGATACGCTGGTAGCCCGTGGACCGGTGGGCGTCCGACCCCCGAACCGCACCTCCAGATCGCGACCACGGGAGCCCCCTCTTGGCCATGCCCAATTCCACGACGACCAAGCACATCTTCGTCACCGGGGGTGTCGCCTCCTCGCTCGGCAAGGGCCTGACGGCCTCCAGCCTCGGCATGCTGCTCAAGGCCCGGGGCCTGCGGGTCGTGATGCAGAAGCTCGACCCCTACCTGAACGTCGACCCCGGCACGATGAACCCCTTTCAGCACGGTGAGGTGTTCGTCACCAACGACGGCGCCGAGACCGACCTGGACATCGGCCACTACGAGCGCTTCCTCGACCGCGACCTGGACGGCTCGGCCAACGTCACCACCGGCCAGGTGTACTCGACCGTGATCGCCAAGGAGCGGCGCGGCGAGTACCTGGGCGACACCGTGCAGGTCATCCCGCACATCACCAACGAGATCAAGCACCGCATCCGCCGCATGGCGACGGACGAGGTCGACGTCGTGATCACGGAGGTCGGCGGCACGGTCGGCGACATCGAGTCGCTGCCGTTCCTGGAGACCGTCCGCCAGGTCCGGCACGAGGTCGGCCGGGACAACGTCTTCGTCGTCCACATCTCGCTCCTGCCGTACATCGGCCCCTCGGGTGAGCTGAAGACGAAGCCCACCCAGCACTCGGTCGCGGCCCTGCGCAACATCGGTATCCAGCCGGACGCCATCGTGCTGCGCTGCGACCGCGAGGTGCCCACCGCGATCAAGCGGAAGATCTCGCTGATGTGCGACGTCGACGAGGCCGCCGTGGTCGCCTGCCCCGACGCCCGGTCGATCTACGACATCCCCAAGACCGTGCACGGCGAGGGCCTGGACGCCTACGTCGTGCGCAAGCTGGACCTGCCGTTCCGCGACGTCGACTGGACGACCTGGGACGACCTGCTCGACCGCGTCCACAACCCCGACCACGAGATCACCCTCGCCCTGGTCGGCAAGTACATCGACCTGCCCGACGCGTACCTGTCGGTCACCGAGGCGCTGCGCGCCGGCGGCTTCGCCAACCGGGCCCGCGTCAAGATCAAGTGGGTCACCTCCGACGACTGCAAGACCCCGGCCGGCGCCGCCGCCCAGCTCGGCGACGTCGACGGCATCTGCATCCCCGGCGGCTTCGGCGAGCGCGGCGTCAACGGCAAGGTCGGCGCCATCCGCTACGCCCGCGAGAACAAGGTGCCGCTGCTCGGCCTCTGCCTCGGCCTGCAGTGCATCGTGATCGAGGCCGCGCGCAACCTGGCCGACATCTCCGACGCCAACTCCACCGAGTTCGACCCCGCCACCGGGCACCCGGTCATCTCCACCATGGCCGAGCAGATGGACATCGTCGCAGGTGAGGGCGACATGGGCGGCACGATGCGGCTCGGCATGTACCCGGCCAAGCTCGCCGAGGGCTCGATCGTGCGCGAGGTGTACGACGGCAAGGAGTACGTCGAGGAGCGCCACCGGCACCGCTACGAGGTGAACAACGCCTACCGTGCCGAGCTGGAGAAGAGGGCGGGCATCCTGTTCTCCGGCACCTCGCCGGACGGCAAGCTCGTCGAGTACGTCGAGTACCCGCGCGACGTCCACCCCTACCTGGTCGCCACCCAGGCGCACCCGGAGCTGCGCTCGCGCCCGACGCGTCCGCACCCGCTGTTCGCCGGGCTCGTCAAGGCCGCGGTCGAGCGGAAGACTTCGAAGTAACACACCAGTTGTACGGTGGCCGGGGTGCATCCCTTCAAAGGGTGTGCACCCCGGTTTCTTTCCGGCAGGTCGTGTTGGGTACGTGGAAGGACAGGCATGACGATCAAGGACATCCCGGAGGAGTGGGAGATCCGGGCGACGGACACGCCCTTCATGGGCAACAAGACCTCCGTCCGGACCGACGAGGTGGTCATGCCCGACGGCACCGTGGTCGGCCGTGACTACCAGGTCCACCCCGGCTCCGTGGCCGTCCTGGCCCTGGACGAGGCCGACCGCGTCCTGGTCCTGCGCCAGTACCGCCACCCCGTGCGCCACAAGCTGTGGGAGATCCCGGCCGGACTGCTCGACGTCCCCGGTGAGAACCCGCTGCACGCCGCGCAGCGCGAGCTGTACGAGGAGGCGCACGTCAAGGCCGAGGACTGGCGGGTGCTGACCGACGTCTACACCACCCCCGGCGGCTGCGACGAGGCCGTGCGGATCTTCCTCGCGCGCGACCTGTCCGAGGCCGAGGGCGAGCGCTTCGCGGTCGCCGAGGAGGAGGCCGACATGGAGCTCGACCGGGTGCCGGTCGCGGACCTGGTCCGGGGCGTGCTGGCCGGCGACCTGCACAACAACTGCCTCGTGGTGGGCGTCCTGTCGCTGGTCGCCGCGCGCGCCGGGGACGGCCTGGACGCGCTGCGCCCGGCCCAGGCGCCCTGGCCGGCGCGTCCCTTCGAGGCGTAGCCGCTCCGCGGGGGGAGGGGGTGTCGCGGTCGTCGGGGCGGTGCGGCGCCGTGGTGGCCGGTCGCGCAGTTCCCCGCGCCCCTTTTGGACGCATGCCTGACGCCGTCAGTCCTACGATCTGCTGATCCGATCGGGGGATGTACCCGCCCCGCTCCTCCGGGAACGTTGCAGAGCGTGAACTAGGCTCTGAGCACGCCCGCACCGGAGTCCCGGCGGGCTCGCAGGTGCGGTGGGACGGGAGTGTGGCCCGTGACGGATCAGGTCGTGGAGACAGGCGACGTGCGGCTGACCGGGCGCGCTGTCGCGGAGCACCAGTTCCTGGGCCGCACAAGGGAGTTGAAGGAGCTGCGCGCCGACATCGAGCGCGCCGGACTGGACACCCTCGCCGGCCGCAAGGCGCCCCGCGCGCGCGTACTGCTCATCGCCGGCCGCCCCGGCTCGGGCCGCACCGCACTCGCCGGGGAACTGGTGCGGCAGGTCGCCGACCGCTACCCGGACGGGGTGCTCCGCGCCCGCCTCACCGACCCCGACGGCACCCCCGTACCCGTCGAGCGCGCGGCCCGCGACCTGCTCGCCGCCCTGGACGAACAGGCCCCGGCCGGCGCCTGCGAGGACGACCTCACCGACGCCCTGCGCACCGCCCTGGCCGAGCGCCGCGTCCTGCTCCTGCTGGACGACGCCGCCGACGCCGAACAGGTCGACGCGCTGCTGCCGGACACGCCCGAGTGCCTGGTCGTCGCCGTCTCACAGGGGCCGCTCACCGGCATCTCGGACGTCCGCCCCTGCACCCTGGGCGGCCTGGACGCCAAGTCCGGGGTCGAGCTGCTGGCCCGGCACACCGGCTCGGTCCGCATCACCGTCGACCCCAGGGCCGCCGAGGGCCTCGCCGAGGAGTGCCAGGGGCAGCCCGCCGCGCTGGTGCTGGCGGGCGGCTGGCTCGCGGCGCGTCCCAAGGCGGCCGTCTCCGACCTGGCCAAGCAACTGCGCGCCGAGGAACCCGAGGGAACCGCCCTGACCCGGGTCTTCCGGCTCGCGTACGCCGCTCTGCCCGCCACCGCCGCCCGGATGCTGCGCCTGCTCGCCCTCGCCCCGGCCGGCCTGGTCGACCCGCAGGTCGCCTCCGCGCTCGTGGGCTGCTCGGTCGGCACCGCCCGCACCACCCTCGACGACCTCGTCACCCTCGGTTTCCTGCACGCGGTCGACTCCCCGCTGCCGCAGTACGAGGTGCCCGGCTGCCTCCACGAACAGCTCCGCCTCCTCGCCCGGCACCACGAGCGCCCGGCCGAACTGCAGCTGGCCCGCGCCCGCATGCTGGAGCGGACCGTGCGGCTGCTCCAGGCCTGCCGGGCGATCACCGAGACCGACAGCGCCAAAGCGCGCCAGATGCTCCTCGACATGCCCCGGGCCCTGCGCTTCCCCACCCCGCGGGCGGCCGCCGAGTGGCTGTGCGTGACGCGGCCCGCGCTGCTCGCCGCGGCCCGGCTGGCGGTCGCCGACGGGGAGCTGGACACCCTGGCGCGGCGGCTGATGTCCCAGCTGGTCAGGGCCATGGTGGCGCATGTCGGGACCCGGGCGGCCGCACCCGACCTGTACGTGATCCACAGCCTGGTCCTCGACATCGCCGAGCGCCGCGACCTCCCCCGGGAGCGGGCCGCCGCCCTGCTGAACCTCGGCGACATCGACGCCCGCACCGGCCGCACGGCCGACGCCCTGGCGCGCTACCGGGCCGCCCTGGACGCCGGACGCGAGGTGAACGACACCTACGCCACCGGCCGCGCGATGGAATCCGTAGGGGGCGCGCATCTGGAGCTCGGCGACTTCGACCGGGCCGCCGACTGGTTCGGCCGGGCCCTGACCGAGCGGCTCGCCCGGGGCGAGCGCGCCGACGCCGCCCGGCTGTACGGGCGCATCGCCGCCGCCCACACCTTCGCCGGCCGCTACGGCGAGGCCCTGCGCAACTGGCGCTCGGCGATCACCGGGCACCGCAAGAACGGTGACGTGGCCGCCCAGGCGCGGGCGTTGAGCGAGCTGGCGCGGGTCCAGGAGTACGCGGGCCGGCCCGAGGAGTCGCTGCGCACCTGCCGTGAGGCCGTGGAGTGGGCCCGGCGCGCGGAGGACACCCGGCTGCAGGCCGCGCTGCACCTGCGGGTCGCCGACACCCTCGAACACCTCGGCGATCCCGCCTCGGCCGGGCTGCACCGGGGCGCCGCCGAGCGGATCCTCGGCGACGCTAACCTGCAAACCGAACCCGACGCCTGCGAAATCCGTACCGCATCCACTGAAGATTGATGCAATGAAAGGCTAGACAGCGGGAACGCCTTCATTAGACTGGCTCTGCCGCACGTTCTCCTGCGGTCTCTCCCGGTGTGCCCGCGCGTGCCCGGGTATGTCTAAGAAATACCCCCCATACCCTCTGAGCCAAGGACCGTGATCGACGTGAAGGTCGGCATCCCCCGCGAGGTCAAGAACAACGAGTTCCGGGTGGCCATCACCCCCGCCGGCGTGCACGAGCTGGTGCGCCACGGCCACCAGGTCGTCATCGAGCGCGACGCCGGTGTCGGCTCCTCGATCACGAACGAGGAGTACGTCGCCGCCGGTGCGCGGATCCTGGACACCGCCGACGAGGTGTGGGCCGCCGCCGACCTGCTGCTGAAGGTCAAGGAGCCCGTCGCCGAGGAGTACCACCGCCTCCGCAAGGACCAGACGCTCTTCACCTACCTGCACCTGGCCGCCTCCAAGGAGTGCACGGACGCCCTGCTGGAGTCCGGCACCACGGCCATCGCCTACGAGACGGTCGAGCTGCCCAGCCGCGCGCTGCCGCTGCTCGCCCCGATGTCCGAGGTGGCGGGCCGGCTGGCCCCGCAGGTCGGCGCCTACCACCTGATGCGCGCCAACGGCGGCCGCGGCGTCCTGCCCGGCGGTGTCCCCGGCGTGCTGGCCGGCCGGGCCGTCGTCATCGGCGGTGGCGTCTCCGGCTGGAACGCCGCGCAGATCGCCATCGGCATGGGCTTCCATGTGACCCTGCTCGACAAGGACATCAACAAGCTCCGCGAGGCCGACAAGATCTTCGGCACGAAGATCCAGACCGTCGTCTCGAACGCCTTCGAGCTGGAGAAGGCCTGCCTGGAGGCCGACCTGGTCATCGGCGCGGTGCTGATCCCCGGCGCCAAGGCCCCGAAGCTGGTCACCAACGAGCTGGTCTCGCGCATGAAGCCCGGAAGTGTCCTTGTCGACATCGCGATCGACCAGGGCGGCTGCTTCGAGGACTCCCGCCCGACCACCCACGCCGAGCCGACCTTCCAGGTCCACGAGTCGGTCTTCTACTGCGTCGCCAACATGCCCGGCGCGGTGCCCAACACCTCCACCTACGCGCTGACCAACGCCACGCTTCCCTACATCGTCGAACTGGCCAACCACGGCTGGGTGGACGCGCTGCGCCGCGACCCCGCCCTCGCCAAGGGCCTCAACACGCACGACGGCAAGGTCGTCTACCGCGAGGTCGCGGAGGCGCACGGCGTGGAGCACGTGGAGCTGTCCTCGCTGCTCGGCTGAGTCACCGACCCGCACACGACGGCCGGTAAGTCGGCTAAGTCACCAACCGGCAAAGGCGATACGTCAACACGCGTCGTCAACGCCGCGCACCCGGCCGGACCTTGCCCGACAAGGTCCGGCCGGATGTGTGTATGGTCACTTCGCGATTCCCGGGCAACTCGCCTCGAACGTAACCCTTCAACCGATTCGCACACCGGTGAAACCTGCCGTGCGACGGCCGTACGCCCTTGACAGCGGGATGTTTCATTGCCGACACATCGGGCCGGGTCCGGCGGATTGTGTTGCTGCGGACGCCCGACACGCCATAGAGTCGCCAACCGTCGGCATGGTGCCACGCTGACCTGTCTAGAAGTTTCCTGGTCACCAAGGAGGTAAGACGACTTGTGAATGAGTCGACATTTACTCCCGGGGGTGGTCAACCAGGAATGCCTGCACGGGGCCAGGGTCCCGCGGGGTTCGAGGCTGTCGGCTCCGTCGCTGTGCGCACCTTCGCAGCCCACCAGAGTCAGCAGGCGACTCACACAGCACACCAGAAGATGGATGGCCATCACGTGAACGCCATGGCCGGCGACGGAAGTGGCGCGCCCCACAACCACTTCGCCGACTACGACGAACTGCCCGAGGGGCACTTCTACGACCCCGACGCGGAGTACGAGCCCGATCCCGAGTACGCGGCGACTCTCGCGCCCGACGCGGCCAGACAGCGCCGGGAGCGCGTCGGCCCGACCGGGCGCCCGCTGCCGTACTTCCCGATCCCGGGCCCGCTGACCGACCACGGACCCGCGAAGATCATCGCGATGTGCAACCAGAAGGGCGGCGTCGGCAAGACCACGTCGACCATCAACCTGGGTGCCGCGCTCGCGGAGTACGGACGCCGTGTCCTGCTCGTGGACTTCGACCCGCAGGGCGCGCTGTCGGTCGGACTCGGCGTCAACCCGATGGAACTCGACCTCACCGTCTACAACCTGCTCATGGAGCGGGGGATGGCGGCCGACGAGGTGCTGCTGAAGACGGCGGTCCCCAACATGGACCTGCTGCCCAGCAACATCGACCTGTCGGCGGCCGAGGTCCAGCTCGTCTCCGAGGTCGCCCGCGAGTCGACGCTGCAGCGCGCCCTGAAGCCGCTGCTGGACGACTACGACTTCATCGTCATCGACTGCCAGCCCTCGCTCGGCCTGCTCACGGTCAACGCCCTGACGGCCGCGCACAAGGTGATAGTGCCACTGGAGTGCGAGTTCTTCGCCCTGCGAGGCGTGGCCCTGCTGACCGAGACCATCGAGAAGGTCCAGGAGCGGCTCAACCCCGACCTGGAGCTCGACGGGATCCTCGCCACGATGTACGACTCGCGCACGGTGCACAGCCGTGAGGTGCTCGCGCGTGTCGTCGAGGCGTTCGACGACCACGTCTACCACACGGTCATCGGGCGCACGGTCCGCTTCCCGGAGACCACGGTCGCCGGTGAGCCGATCACCACGTACGCCTCCAACTCCGTCGGTGCCGCCGCCTACCGCCAGCTCGCCAGGGAGGTGCTCGCCCGGTGTCACGCCGAGTGAGTCTGCCGGGGGCCGACGAACTCTTCCGTACGACAGGGGGAATGGGACTGCAGTCGTCCACGCCCAGGCGCCAGGCCAACGGCGACGCCCGGGTGCCCGCTCCGGCGGCCGAGGGCGACGCGGCGGCAGCGGCCGCGGAGGACGCGCCGCAGTCGGTGCCCGCGCAGGGCGGAGACGGCGAGGGCGCCGAGCACGTCGCGGCGGACGCGGATCCGGCCGAGGCCGGGGAGTCCCGCAGCCGCTCCGGCTCCGGCCGCCGGCCGGCGGCGCAGGAAGGTTCTGCCGCCGCGGGTGCCGCCGCGGCGGCACCCCGCAAGCGCGGGCGGGCCGCGGCGCGCCGTCCCAGCGGCCGTGAACGGCACGACGAGAAGATCACGGTGTACGTGTCGGCCGAGGAGCTCATGGACCTGGAGCACGCCCGTCTGGTGCTCCGCGGCGAGCACGGCCTGGCCGTCGACCGCGGGCGCATCGTCCGCGAGGCGGTCGCCGTGGTCCTCGCCGACCTGGAGACCCGCGGGGACGCCAGCATCCTCGTACGACGACTGCGCGGGCGGTAGCGGTAGCCTGCGGAGGCCATGACCTCGAACGCCTCCCCACCACCCCCCGGCGGCCCGGCCGGCCGCCGGCGTGCGCTGGGCAGGGGGCCGGGGGCACCGCGGGTCGAGCCGACCGGGCCCGCCGAGCGGCTCGCCGGGCAGGAGACGGTGGCGCCGGGGCCCGGGGCCCCGGTCGCCGAACCGGAAGGGCCTGCGGGCCTGGTCCGCCCCGGTGGACCGCGTGAGGACACCGACGAGCCGGGGGCGCCGTCTGCCGGGGCCCTGGCCGGGGCAGGGGCCGTCGGCACCGGCGTGTCGGCCGTCCCGGCCGAGGAGCGGCCCGTAGCCGTGGCGCGCCAGACCCCGGCCGCGCCGGGGACGGCGCCCGCGACGCCCCACCCGGATCGTGCGTCCGGACCCGCCTCTCCGGAGGCGGGCCGCGAGGGCGTGTCCTCGGAGGCGCACCACGCGTCCGACGTGGCAGCCCGTCGACCGGGGCGTGAGCACCCCGCCCCGGGGCCGGTGGCTGCGGCCGGGCCGGCCGCCCCCGCCGCCGAGTCCGTCGCCACCGAGGCCCCGCGCGAGGCGCACCCCTCCGCCCCCGGAGCCAGCACCGGCACGGCCCCCGGCCCCGAGAGCACGGGCCTCCGGCCGGGAGCCGGGGCTGTCCCCGCCCCGGGGCCGGGAGGCGGTCTTGAGAGGCCCGTGCCGGAGCCGGGAGCCGATGGCGAGACGCCTGCCTGGGAGTCGGGGGCCCGCGCAGGGGTGCGCGGGTCGGAGCCGGGAGTCGACGTCGAGAGCTTCGCTCGGGGGGCGGGAGCCGATGGCGAGACGCCTGCCCCGGAGTCGGGGGCCCGCGCAGGGGCGCCCGTGTCGGTGCAGGGAGTCGACGGCGAGAACGCCGTCCGGTGGGCGGGTGTCGGTGGGGAGAGCTTCGTTCGGGGATCGGGTGCCGATGGCGAGCCCGCTGCCCCGGAGCCGGGAGTCGACGGCGAGAACCCCGTCCAGTGGGCGGGTGTCGACGACGAGAGCCTCGCCCGGGAGCCGGGTGTCGACGACGAGAGCCTCGCCCGGGAGCCGGGTGTCGACGACGAGAGCCTCGCCCGGGAGCCGGGTGCCGATGGCGCGAGCCCTGCTCGCGGGTCGGGAGCCGCCCCCGAGCCCTCTGCTCCGGAGTCGGGAGCCGACGGCGAGAGTCTCGCCCGGGGGGCGGGAGTCGGCGGTGAGAGCCTCGCGTCGTACCCGGGAGACGGCACCGAGAGTTCCGGCCCCGAGTCGGGCACCGGGGGCGTCGGTCCCGTGCCGGTGTCCGCCGCGGACGGTGCGGCGACCGGGGCGCGGGTTCCGCGGGCCCGGACCGAGCCGGGGGGCGCCGGAGGGGCCGACGGTGACGTCGACGGGGTCTTCAAGGTCCGGCTCGCCAACTTCGAGGGGCCCTTCGACCTGCTGCTGCAGCTGATCTCCCGGCACAAGCTGGACGTCACCGAGGTCGCGCTGTCCAAGGTGACCGACGAGTTCATGGCGTACATCCGGGCCCTCGGACCGGACTGGGACCTGGACGAGACGACGGAGTTCCTGGTCGTCGCGGCCACACTGCTCGACCTGAAGGCGGCCCGGCTGCTGCCCGCCGCCGAGGTGGAGGACGAGGCCGACCTCGCGCTGCTGGAGGCGCGGGACCTGCTCTTCGCGAGGCTGCTGCAGTACCGCGCGTACAAGCAGGTCGCCGACGTCTTCAGCGGGCGGCTCGACGACGAGGCCCGGCGCTACCCGCGCACCGTGGGACTGGAGCCGCACCACGCCGAGCTGCTGCCGGAGGTCGTCATCAGCATCGGGGCGGAAGGGTTCGCCAAGCTCGCCGTGAAGGCGATGCAGCCGAAGCCCAAGCCCCAGGTGTACGTCGACCACATCCACGCCCCGCTGGTCAGTGTCCAGGAGCAGGCGCGGATCGTGGTGGCCCGGCTGCGGGAGCTCGGCGAGGCCGACTTCCGCACGCTCGTGGCGGACACCGACGACACCCTCACCGTCGTCGCGCGCTTCCTGGCCCTGCTGGAGCTGTACCGCGAGAAGGCCGTGGCGCTGGAGCAGGAGGCCGCGCTCGGGGACCTGCTGGTGCGGTGGACCGGCGGGGACGGGGACGAGACACCGACCGTGACCGACGAGTTCGACCGGCCGCCCGAGCCGTCGAAGGAGGAGAAGCAGGCGTGAGCCGACAAGCCACCGAGACCCCGGCCGGGCTGCGCGACGTCGCCGGCCTCGACCTCAAGCCCGCCCTGGAGGCCGTGCTCATGGTCGTGGACGAACCCGCGACCGAGGAGCACCTCGCGAAGATCCTTGAGCGGCCCCGGCGCCAGATCGCCGACGCGCTGCGCGAGCTGGCCGACGAGTACACCGTCCAGGGCCGCGGCTTCGAGCTGCGGTTCGTCGCGAACGGCTGGCGGTTCTACACCCGGGCCGCCTACGCGCCCGCCGTCGAGCGCTTCGTGCTGGACGGCCAGCAGGCCCGTCTCACCCAGGCCGCGCTGGAGACCCTGGCCGTCGTCGCCTACCGCCAGCCGGTCAGCCGCAGCCGCGTATCCGCCGTGCGCGGAGTGAACTGCGACGGCGTCATGCGCACCCTCCTGCAGCGCGGTCTGATAGAGGAGGCGGGCACGGAACCCGAAACAGGTGCGATCCTGTACAGGACGACGAACTACTTCCTGGAGCGGATGGGCCTGCGCGGTCTGGACGAGCTCCCGGAGCTCGCGCCCTTCCTCCCGGAGGCGGAGGCGATCGAGGCCGAGACCCAGGAGGGCGTACCGTCGTTCGATCCGGACGCGCCCGACGACGACGCGCCGGGCCGCCCGGTGAGCCCGGGAACCGACGACGAAGACGACCAGACGGAACTTTGATGCGAAGCAGCGGCAGCGGCAAGAGCGGCGGGCGCGGTAATCACCGCGGCGCCGGCAACAACAGGGACCAGAAGCAGGGGCAGGGCCGCCCCCGCAAGCCCCGCCCCGAGGAGCGCCGCTACGACGTGGGCCCCGGGGCGACCAAGGACGGCCCCAAGGCCGGGCGCGGAGGAGCCGCCCGGGGCGGCGTCAAGGGCGGGCCCAAGCAGCCCCAGCGGCAGGGGCGTACGGCCCCGGCGCGCCCCCGTGAGTACGAGGCGCAGATCGAGGAGCGCAACCGCGACCGGTACGCCGGCAAGAAGGAGGTCAAGCTCCCCAAGACCTTCCCCGGCGCCGAGCAGGAGGGCGAACGGCTGCAGAAGGTCCTCGCCCGGGCGGGCTTCGGATCCCGGCGCGCCTGCGAGGAGCTGATCGACCAGGCCAGGGTCGAGGTGAACGGCGAGATCGTGCTGGAGCAGGGCAAGCGGGTCGATCCCGAGAAGGACGAGATCAAGGTCGACGGGCTGACCGTCGCCACCCAGCGCTACCAGTTCTTCGCGCTGAACAAGCCCGCCGGTGTCGTGTCCACGATGGAGGACCCGGAGGGCCGGCAGTGCCTCGGGGACTACGTCACCAACCGCGAGACCCGCCTGTTCCACGTCGGCCGGCTCGACACCGAGACCGAGGGCGTCATCCTGCTCACCAACCACGGCGAGCTGGCGCACCGGCTGACCCACCCGAAGTACGGCGTGAAGAAGACCTACCTCGCGCACATCGTCGGCCCCATCCCGCGCGACCTGGGCAAGAAGCTCAAGGACGGCATCCAGCTGGAGGACGGCTACGCCCGCGCGGACCACTTCCGGGTCGTCGAGCAGACCGGCAAGAACTACCTCGTCGAGGTCACCCTCCACGAGGGCCGCAAGCACATCGTGCGCCGCATGCTGGCCGAGGCCGGCTTCCCGGTCGACAAGCTGGTGCGGGTCGCCTTCGGGCCGATCACGCTGGGCGACCAGAAGTCGGGCTGGCTGCGGCGGTTGTCCAACACGGAGGTCGGGATGCTGATGCAGGAGGTCGACCTCTAGGCCTTGTGAGCGACCGGCACCCCCTTTATAGTCGTGCTGACTATTAAAGGGGGTGTTCGTCATGGACGGCTACGACAAGTACGCCCACGAACCCTTCGCCGTCACCGTCGACCTCGCCGTGTTCACCCTCCGGGGCGGCGCCCTGCACGTGCTGCTCGTCGAGCGCGGGCAGGAGCCGTACGCCGGGCGCAGGGCCCTGCCCGGCGGGTTCGTGCAGCCGGACGAGTCGGCGGAGACGGCCGCCCGGCGTGAACTCGCCGAGGAGACGGGCCTCACGGACGTCTCGGGACTGCACCTGGAACAGGTGCGGACGTACAGCGACCCCGGCCGCGACCCCCGGATGCGGGTCGTGTCCGTCGCCTTCGCCGCGCTGCTGCCCGACGCGCCCGAGGCGCACGGCGGCAGCGACGCCGCACGGGCCGACTGGGTGCCGTACGGCACGGCGGGGCCGCTCGCCTTCGACCACGACCGCATCCTGACCGACGCCCACGAACGCGTCGGCGCCAAGCTGGAGTACACCTGCCTCGCCACCGCCTTCTGCCCGCCCGAGTTCACCCTCGGCGAGCTCCAGCAGGTCTACGAGAGCGTGTGGGGCACCCCGCTCGACCGGCCCAACTTCCGGCGCAAGGTCCTCGCCACACCCGGCTTCGTCGAACCCGTACCCGGCGCCGCGCGGCTGACCGGCGGCCGGGGCAAACCCGCCGCGCTGTACCGCGCCGGAACCGCCACCACCCTGCACCCGCCCCTCCTCCGGCCGACCCGGGAAGGACGCCCCGCATGACCACCCTCGTCCACAAGCAAGCCGCCACCGGAGCGCTCACGGGCCTCGCCCTGGGTGACGCGCTGGGGTATCCGACCGAGTTCGACGACGTGCCGACGATCCTCGCCAAGCACGGTCCGTGGCGCGAGCTGCCGCTGCCCCGGCGCGCCTGCGTCTCGGACGACACGCAGATGACCCTGGCGGTCGGCCGGGCGGTGCGCACGGCCATGGACCGGGGGTTGCTGACACCCTCGCGGCTGGCCTCGACCCTGCGCGAGGAGTTCGTCGACTGGTACCAGTCGCCGCAGAACGACCGGGCCCCCGGCCGCACGTGCCTGAAGGCCTGCTCGCTGCTGAAGGACGCCTCCCGCCCCTGGCAGGACGCGAGCCGGATCGACTCCAAGGGCTGCGGCGCCAACATGCGCGTCGCGCCCCTGGGTCTGGTGCCCGGACTGAGCGACGAACAGCGCGCGGGCGCCGCCCAGTTGCAATCCGCCCTCACCCACGGACACCCGACTGCCCTGGCCGCCTCCGACCTCACCGCGCACGCCGTACGCCTGCTCGCGCAGGGCGCCGAGCCGACCGGGCTGGTCGGGCTGCTGCGCTCCTACGCCCTGGAGAACCGCAGCCGCCACCACGAGCGCTGGCTGGGCGACCTGTGGCGGCGGGCCCAGGACGGCGGCCCCGAGCAGTTCATCGCACGCGGCTGGGACGAGTGCCTGGCGATACTCGACCGGCTCCAGCACGCCGTACGGACCGTGTCACCGGAGACCGACCCGTGCCTGGCCACCGGCGAGGGCTGGATCGCCGAAGAGGCCCTGGCGACCGGGCTGCTGTGCTTCCTGCTGTTCGTCGACGAGCCGGTCACGGCCCTGCGCCGGGCCGCCTGCACGGCGGGCGACTCGGACTCGATCGCCTGCCTCACCGGCGCCTTCGCCGGCGCGCACCGGGGCGCGGAAGCCTGGCCGCGGGAGTGGGCCGACCGTGTCGAGTACCGCACCGACCTGCTGACCCTCGGGGCGCTCTGGGACGCGTGACGGTCATGCCAGGCGGATGGCGCCGCCCTCCACGGTGATCGTCTCGGCCGGCAGGGGGCGGGTCGCCGGGCCGGTGGCCACCGAACCGTCGGCGACGCGGAACCTGCTGCCGTGGCACGGGCAGTTGATCGTGCCGTCGGAGACCGAACCCACCGCGCAGCGCTGGTGCGTGCAGATCGCCGAGAAGGCCTTGAACCGCCCCTGCTCCGGCTGGGTCACCACGACCTGCTCGTCCTTGAAGATCTTGCCGCCGCCGACCGGGATCTCGTCCGTGGAGGCCAGTTCCCGTCCCCGGCCGGCGGGGGCGCTCGTCGCGTCCCGGCCGGTGGGGGAGCTCGTCGACGCGGGACCGTTGTCGTCGCCGTCCCCGCCGCAGGCCGCGACGAGTGCCGCCGCGCCCGTCGCGCCCGTGGCGAGGAGAACCGTGCGGCGCGTGGTCTCGTGGGTCATGTCGTCACTCCGAGGGGGTCGCAGAGAGGGAGAAAAGAGGCCGATCTGGATGCCGACTCCGAAAATACCCAAGGAACGGCAATCCCGGCGTCTCACCGGGCGGGCGGCGCATACCCGTGCCACGCGCGCTGACTAGGCTGGACGGACCAGAGCGACACGCACGTCAGCAAGGAGCATCGCCGTGGCGGTACGAGCGGTCCGGGGCGCCGTCCAACTCGAACGGGACGACGCCGGGCACATGGACGAGCAGGTGGGTGCCCTGCTCACGGCCATCCTGGAGCGCAACGACCTCGTCGCCGACGACCTGATCAGCATCTGGTTCACGGCCACGCCCGACCTGCACAGCGACTTCCCGGCGGCCGCGGCCCGGAAGCTGGGCATCGTCGACGTGCCCCTGATCTGCGCCCAGGAACTGGACGTCGAGGGCGCCATGCCGCGCGTCGTCCGGGTCCTCGCACACATCGAGTCCGACCGGCCCCGTGCCGGGATCGCCCACGTCTACCTCGGCGCCGCGGCCGCCCTGCGCAAGGACATCGCCCAGTGAGAACCGCACTCGTCATCGGCACCGGCCTCATCGGCACGTCCGCCGCCCTCGCCCTGTCCCAGCGCGGCGTCACCGTGCACCTCGCCGACCCCGACCCCGAGCAGGCCCGTACGGCGGCCGCGCTCCGCGCCGGGACGGACGAGGCGCCGGACGGGCCCGTCGACCTGGCCATCGTCGCCGCCCCGCCCGCGTACGTGGCCGGCGTCCTCGCCGACGCCATGGGCCGCGGCGCGGCGCGCGGCTACCTCGACGTGGCCAGCGTCAAGGGGGGACCGCGCCGTGAGCTGGAGGCGCGCGGCCTCGACCTCACGGCCTACATCGGCACCCACCCCATGTCCGGCCGGGAGAAGTCCGGCCCGCTCGCCGCCACCGGGGACCTCTTCGAGGGCCGCCCCTGGGTGCTCACCCCGACCCGGGACACCGGCACCGAGGTGCTGAACCTCGCCCTGGAGCTGGTCTCGCACTGCCGGGCCGTGCCGGTCGTGATGGACGCCGACGCGCACGACCGGGCCGTCGCGCTCGTCTCCCACATGCCCCACCTGGTGTCCAGCCTGGTCGCCGCGCGGCTGGAGCACGCCGAGGAGGCCGCCGTACGGCTGTGCGGGCAGGGCATCCGGGACGTGACGAGGATCGCCGCCTCCGACCCCCGGATGTGGATCGACATCCTCTCCGCCAACCCGGGGCCGGTCGCCGACCTGCTCACGGACGTCGCCGCGGACCTGGAGGAGACCGTGCGGGCGCTGCGGGCGCTGCAGTCGTCCGACGACCACAAGCGGCGCGAGGGAGCCGGCGGGATCGAGGACGTGCTGCGGCGCGGCAACGCGGGGCAGGTCCGCGTCCCCGGCAAGCACGGGTCCGCGCCGCGGGCCTACGAGGTCGTGGCCGTCCTCATCGACGACCAGCCGGGACAGCTGGCCCGGATCTTCGCGGACGCCGGGATGGCCGGGGTCAACATCGAGGACGTGCGGATCGAGCACGCGACGGGGCAGCAGGCCGGCCTCGTGCAGCTCATGGTCGAGCCGAAGGCCGCGCCGGTGCTGTCCGCCGCGCTGCGGGAGCGGGGCTGGGCGATCCGGCAGTAGCCCTCGTTCCGGGGTGGCCGGGGCCCGGGGGCTGCTGTCCCCCGTTCCGGGGTGGCCGGGGCCCGGGGGGCTGCCGTCCCCGTTCCGGGGAATGGCCCCGTCCGGCGGCTGCCCGTCCCCGTTCCGGGGCGTGGCCCGCGTCCGGCGGCTGCCGCCCCCCTTTGGGGCGTGGCCCGCGTCCGGCGGCTGCCGCCCTCCCCGGGCCCCCGCACCGGCTGGAAGGCCTCGTCGGCGAGCGCCGGACGGGCCGGGTGCGGTGCAGTGCGGTGGGGTGCGGGTGGATCGACCGGGTGGGGCTCGGCGCGGCTGGGCGTAGGCGGAACCGGAGGGTCTGCCCGCGGTCGGTGGCGCGCGCCTGGCCGGGAGCGGCCGAGCGGCGGTCGGGCGGCTGCGCCCGCGTCAGCCGCGTGCCGGACGGCGCCGGTGTGAGCGGGGCCTCGTCAGTCCCCGCCGGCCGTGGTCCACGCGCGGCCGGACGAGTGACGCGCACCCAGTAACCTTGTGCGGGGCAGTCGCGCCCCCGCCCCCGCCAGACCGGTTCAGGAAGGTCCCCACAGTGGAAAGCGCCACGCCAGTGATTGTCGCCATCGACGGCCCCGCCGGCACCGGCAAGTCGAGCACGTCGAAGGCCGTGGCGGCCCAGCTCGGGCTGAGCTACCTGGACACCGGCGCCCAGTACCGGGCGATCACCTGGTGGATGGTCAACAACGGCATCGACGTCGACGACCCCTCCGCCGTCGCGGCCGCCGCGGACAAGCCCGAGATCGTCTCCGGCACCGACCCGGAGGCACCGACGATCACCGTCGACGGCGTGGACGTGGCCGGCCCCATCCGCACCCAGGAGGTCTCCGCCAAGGTCAGCGCGGTCAGCGCGGTGCCCGAGGTGCGGGCCCGGATCACCGAGCTGCAGCGCTCCATCGCGGCCTCCGCGCGGCAGGGCATCGTCGTCGAGGGCCGCGACATCGGCACGACCGTGCTGCCGGACGCCGACCTGAAGATCTTCCTCACCGCCTCCGCGGAGGCCCGCGCCGCCCGCCGCAGCGGTGAGCTGAAGGGCGCCGACGTGCAGTCCACGCGCGAGGCCCTGATCAAGCGCGACGCCGCCGACTCCAGCCGCAAGACCTCCCCGCTCGCCAAGGCGGACGACGCCGTCGAGGTGGACACCACCGAGCTCACGCTGGCCCAGGTCATCGAGTGCGTCGTCACCCTCGTCGAGGAGAAGCGGGCCGGGAAGTGACCGAGCTGCCGTCGGCGCGGGGCGCCGAGGTCGGGCGGCGCATCGGCGTCGGCCTGATGTACGGGCTGTGGAAGCCGCGCGTGCTCGGCGCCTGGAAGGTGCCCGCGACCGGCCCGGTGATCCTCGCGGTCAACCACTCCCACAACATCGACGGCCCGATGGTCATGGGCGTGGCGCCCCGGCCGACGCACTTCCTGATCAAGAAGGAGGCGTTCGTCGGCCCGCTCGACCCGTTCCTGACCGGCATCGGCCAGCTGAAGGTGGACCGCGACACCACCGACCGCACGGCCATCACCCGCGCGCTCGGCGTCCTGGACGGCGGCGGCGTGCTCGGCATCTTCCCGGAGGGCACCCGCGGCGAGGGCGACTTCGCCTCGCTGCGCGCCGGGCTCGCCTACTTCGCGGTGCGCAGCGGCGCCCCGATCGTGCCGGTCGCCGTACTGGGAAGTTCCGAGCGGCCCGGACGGTTGATAAAGGCGCTGCCCCCGCTGCGCTCGCGCGTCGACGTCGTCTTCGGCGAGCCCTTCGAGGCCGGTGACGGCAGCGGCCGCCGCACGCGCAAGGCACTCGACGAGGCGACCGGCCGCATACAGAAGCAGCTGGCCGCCCACCTGGAAAACGCCAGGCGCCTCACCGGGCGCTAGGCGACACTGAGTAGTGGATCAGCCCCCGGCACGGCGGGCACTCCACCGACCACCACGATGAACGACGAGGTACGGACTTCATGAACGACCACATCCAGCCCGAGGGCGCGCACGAGCACGACCACGGGGCGCTCGGCGACGCCGAGTACGCGGAGTTCATGGAGCTCGCCGCGGAGGAGGGCTTCGACCTCGAGGACGTCGAGGGCGCGATCGAGGCGGCCGGCCACGGCCCGCTGCCCGTGCTCGCCGTCGTCGGCCGCCCCAACGTCGGCAAGTCGACCCTCGTGAACCGCATCATCGGGCGCCGCGAGGCCGTCGTCGAGGACAAGCCCGGCGTCACCCGCGACCGCGTCACCTACGAGGCCGAGTGGGCGGGCCGCCGCTTCAAGGTCGTCGACACCGGCGGCTGGGAGCAGGACGTCCTCGGCATCGACGCGTCCGTGGCCGCCCAGGCCGAGTACGCGATCGAGGCCGCCGACGCCGTCGTGTTCGTCGTCGACGCCAAGGTCGGCGCCACGGACACCGACGAGGCCGTCGTGCGGCTGCTGCGCAAGGCGGGCAAGCCGGTCGTGCTGTGCGCCAACAAGGTCGACGGCCCGAGCGGCGAGGCCGACGCGGCCTACCTGTGGTCGCTGGGCCTGGGCGAGCCGTACCCGGTCTCCGCGCTGCACGGCCGCGGCACGGGCGACATGCTCGACCAGGTCCTGGAGGTCCTGCCGGAGGCGCCCCGCGAGACGTTCGGCGGGGGCGGCATCGGCGGCCCGCGCCGCATCGCCCTGATCGGCCGCCCCAACGTCGGCAAGTCCTCCCTGCTGAACAAGGTGGCCGGCGAGGAGCGCGTCGTCGTCAACGAGCTGGCGGGCACCACCCGCGACCCGGTCGACGAGCTGATCGAACTCGGCGGCGTCACCTGGAAGTTCGTCGACACCGCCGGCATCCGCAAGCGGGTGCACCTCCAGCAGGGCGCCGACTACTACGCCTCGCTGCGCACCGCCGCGGCCGTCGAGAAGGCGGAGGTCGCGGTCATCCTGATCGACGCCTCCGAGTCCATCTCGGTGCAGGACCAGCGCATCGTCACCATGGCCGTCGAGGCGGGCCGCGCGATCGTCCTGGCGTTCAACAAGTGGGACACCCTCGACGAGGAGCGCCGCTACTACCTGGAGCGGGAGATCGAGACCGAGCTCGGCCAGGTCGCCTGGGCGCCGCGCGTGAACGTCTCCGCCCGCACCGGGCGGCACATGGAGAAGCTGGTCCCGGCGATCGAGACGGCCCTGGCCGGCTGGGAGACCCGCGTGCCGACGGGCCGGCTGAACGCCTTCCTCGGCGAGCTGGTCGCCGCCCACCCGCACCCCATCCGGGGCGGCAAGCAGCCGCGCATCCTGTTCGGCACGCAGGCGGGCACCAAGCCGCCGCGGTTCGTGTTCTTCGCCTCCGGCTTCATCGAGGCGGGCTACCGGCGCTTCATCGAGCGCCGCCTGCGCGAGGAGTTCGGCTTCGAGGGCACGCCGATCCACATCTCGGTGCGGGTGCGCGAGAAGCGCGGCAAGAAGAAGTAGCGCAGCACCGAGTGAGGGCGGCCCCGACGGGGCCGCCCTCACTCGTGTCCGCGGTGCTCGCTCAGACGCCGCCGCGCCGGCCCGGCGGCAGCGCGGCCGGCACGTAGTGCATCTGCGTGCCGTGCGCACCGACGGTCCCGACACGCTGCCACTGGGGCTGCTGTCCGGCGGCGTGCCGGGCGCTCTGGGCGCCCGCGCTGTAGGCACTGTACGAGCCGCCGTACGAGCCGCCGTACGAGCCGCCGTACGAGCCCGTGCTGTGCGGAATGTTCCCGAAGGCGGTGAAACCCAGCTTCTCCTCGCCGCTGCGGTCGCCGGGCAGCGCGCGGAAGGACCTGACGTACTCGGCGTAGAGCGCGTCGTAGATCGGCGTGGCCGATGGGCCGCCCTGGGAGTCCTGGGCCGACCGCGCGGAGGGGATCGACGAGAAGGACTGGCGGCGGGGAACCTCGTATGCGTGCACGTATGTCCAAACGACCCCGCGGGTCAAGGGATGCGGGCCCGGTTACGGCTTTCGCAGGGGCGCGGTCCGCACGGGTGACGCCCGGCTCAGGTGCCGGCCAGCGGCAGGGCCGCGGCGACCAGCTTGCCGTTGGCCGCCGCCTTGTCCAGGGCGTCCCGCAGCAGGTCCTCGCGCGGCTGGCGGCCGATCGAGCCGACGGGCGCGGCGAACATCAGCACCTGCTGGTGCTTGTTGGCGGCCGTCCGCCACGCGTCGGTGACCTGCAGCGGCTGGTGCGCCTGCCACCAGGCCACCGGCTGGCCGCCGTGGCCGCTCGGCTGGAGCACGGCGTGCAGCTGACCCACCGCGAGCAGCACGGACCAGCCGTGCAGCACGGGCGGTACGGCCGACAGCTCGGTCAGCGGCATGAAGCCCTGCTCGATGAGCAGCGGCAGGAAGTCGTCGCCGGTGCCGGTCGTGCCGGGCCGGGCGATGGGCGCGGTCGGCTCCACCACCAGGGCCGGGTGCAGCTCCCCGCCGATCAGCACGAGCCCGCTGGTCACGCCGAGCACCGCCTGCTCGGGCACGACCTTGTCGGGCTCCAGGTCGACGGTGTCGCCGGTGATGGACTTCACGGCGCCCCGCAGCTGCTCCTCGGTGACCTGGACGACCTGCGAGGGCAGGCAGCCGGCGTGGGCGAAGGCGAGGACGGCGGTCTCGTCCCCGATGAACAGGACGGTGCTGGTGCGCTCCTGTTCGGAGTCGCCCGGAGTGCGGCAGGACGTGCAGTCGTAACTGCCCGGGGCGGTCTCTCCGGCGAGCAGGCGGTCGGCTTCTTCGTCGCCGATCTCGGCGCGTACCTCGTCGCTGACGTCGAGCATGCGCGGCACGGGTGGCTCCCTGGGATGCGGTGCGTGGCGAGGCCGGGTGGCTCCCGGCCCGTGGTCCGGGTCGGCCCCGGCTCATGAAGGAGACAACGGGCGATCTGTGGCGGGAGTCACGCCCCGGAGCGAACGGAATCGAACCAACCGGCGCACAGGGTCACCTCGTGCGCGGAATCGCGCACTCATCGTCAACTCGCATTGTCCGAAAGGGGGTTGAGGTGGTGAGGTGGGTCACATGCCGTCCAGGGGATGGGTCGAAAAATCCGGAAATCCGCGAATGAAGTGGGTGTCCGGAAACTGCCGTTACCCGAGGTATCGGCGAACTGGCCTGCCACGACGGGCGACCGGTTGATGCCGGACCGCCGACCTCCTTAGATTCCTCCGCCGTGTGCATCGAGCACCGCTCGGGTACGTCCGCCGGCCGCACGGCTCCCTCCGGGACCGCGCGCAACGCCACCACCGGCGGGCGGGGCGGGCGCGACCCCCGCACCCCATGGTGCGGGGCGTGCCGCCTTGGGGGACCCCGAGTGCGTCGAGAGGGAACTACATGTCCGAATGTGCCCATGGCGCTCGCCACGAGGCCCGGAAGAACCAGGCGCGGACGACGGCGGTCCTCGCCGGGGCGGCACTGCTCGCGCCCCTCGGACTGCTCGCCGCGACCGGGGACGCCGCGGCCGCCGACAGCGGAGTGTGGGACCGCATCGCCCAGTGCGAGAGCGGCGGCAACTGGCACATCAACACCGGCAACGGCTAATACGGCGGACTCCAGTTCGCCCCCTCCACCTGGCGCGCCTACGGCGGCACGGCCTACGCGCCCACCGCCGACCGGGCGAGCAAGTCCCAGCAGATCGCCGTCGCCACCAAGGTCCAGCAGTCCCAGGGCTGGGGCGCCTGGCCCGTCTGCTCGGCCCGCGCGGGGGCGAGCGGCAGCGCACCCGCCGCCGGGCCGGCGAGCACCGCGTCCGTCGCGGAGAAGCCCGCGAAGGCGCCGGCACGACCCGCGACACACCCGGACCGCGGCGCCGACTGCGGCGACCACATCGTCCGCGCGGGCGACACGCTGAGCGCCGTGGCCGCCCGGCACGGGACCACCTGGCAGCGCCTCTACGCCACCAACAAGGCCGCCATCGGCGGTGATCCCCACCTGATCGTGCCCGGCCTGCGCCTCGCCATCTGAGCCGCTGCTCCCCCTCGCCGGGACACGGACCCCGTCCGGTCGGCCGACCGGACGGGGCCCCGGCGCGCCGGGTCAGCGCGTCAACTCGCCGACCTCACCGGCGAACACGACCGTCCCGCGGCGCAGTTCGTACACGAGCACGGGACCTTCCCGCAGCACCGGCCGCGCCCGCAGGGCGGGCGGCAGCCGCTGCTCAGCGACCACCACACACGCCCCCAGCGCGGTCAGCAGCTCGTACGTGCGGGCCGCCACCGCGGGCGACATGCCCTGGCCGGGCCCGTCGACGAGCACCACACGCGCGCGTGCCAGCAGCGCCCGGGACAGGGCGAGCATGCGCTGCTCCCCGCCGGAGAGCGTGCCGGCGCGCCGCTCCAGCAGGGGCCGCAGCTGCGGGTAGGCGTCGAGGGCCGTGCCGTGGTCGGGGGCGACCAGGTCGAGGTTCTCGCGGACGGTGAGCGAGCCGAACACCGCCCGCCGCTCGGGCACCAGGCACATCCCGCGCCGGGCCCGCTCGTACGCCGGAACGCGGGTCACGTCGGCGCCGTCCCACACCACCGCGCCGCCCGCCAGGGGCACCGTCCCGGCCAGGGCGCGCAGGGCGGTGGTCCGGCCGGACCCGTTGCGGCCCAGCAGCACGGTCAGGCCGGGCCCGGGGGCGGTGAGGGTGACGCCGTGCAGGGCCTCCAGCGGGCCGTAGCGCACGCGCGCGTGGCGCAGGGACACGGTGGTCATCGGCCGGCTCCCGTGCCCAGGGCGTCCAGCACGTGCCCGGGCGGGCCCGAGGCGACGATCCGGCCGGCGGCCATCACGTGGACGACGTCGGCGAGGCCCGCGACCAGGTCCAGGTCGTGCTCGACGACGAGCAGGGCGGTGCCGTCGGCGGCCAGGGCCTTCAGCACCCGGGCCAGGGCGTTCACCTCCGCGGTGTCCAGGCCGGCGGCGGGCTCGTCGAGCAGCAGCACGCGGGGGGCGCCCGCGAGGATCCGGGCGAGTTCGACGCGGCGCAGCGTCCCGGTGGGCAGTTGGGCGGCGGGCCGTGACCGTACCGGCCCGTCAAGACCGAGCAGCCGCAGGGTCCGCTCCACCGCGCCCGGATCGGCCACCCGGCCCTGCTCGGCACCCACCCGGACGTTCTCGGCCACCGTCAGCGAGGGGAAGACGGCCAGTTGCTGGAAGCTCCGCCCGACACCGAGCCGGGTGCGGGCGTGGGCCGGCAGCGCGGTGACGTCCCGTCCGCCGAGCAGCACCGCCCCGCGCGCGGGCCGCAGCGTCCCCGCCAGACAGTGGAACAAGGTGCTCTTCCCGGCCCCGTTGGGCCCGACGACCGCGGTGACCCGCCCGGGGAGGAGATCCAGGCCGACTCCGTCGAGAGCGGTGAATCCGCCGTAGCGGGCGTGCAGGCGGCGGGCGGTGAGGAGGGGGGAGGCGGGCAGACGCGGCCGGGTGGTGCGCGCGGGTGGGGCCGGGTGCGGGGGAGGGGCCGCCGAGCGCTCGGAAACGGCCTCGACCGCCGCCGGGGTCGTGGCCGGGCCCGGGCCCTTGGCCGGGCCTGGGCCCTCGGTCACCCCCGCGCCCTCGGTCGCCCCCAGGTCCCGCGCGGCGCGGGGTACGGCCGTCGCCCCGGACGGCAACGGGGTGCTGTGGGGGGAGCGTCGTGGCTCCGTCGGGCGGAGTCGTTCGCGTGCTCTGGCGCCCACCGGCGTCAACACCGGGGTGCGCCGCGGTCGCAGGCGTTCCGCCGCCGTGCGCAACGCCTCGTACGGGCCGCCCGGGAAGCGGCCCACCAGGACCGCCAGGACGCCGATCAGGGCCGCCGCGACCCCGCCGCGGGTGCCGGCGTCCAGGCCGACCAGGAGGGCCGCAGCGGCCAGCGCGCCGAGGGTGCTGTCCGCGCCCAGCACCACCACCGCGGCGAACCACAGCAGCCCCCGCACCGGGTCGTACGCCGCGGCGTCGAAGGCGCGCAGGCCCATGCCGAGCATGCCGCCGCCCAGCGCGGCGAGCGCGGCGCCCGCCACGAAGGCCAGCAGCTTCAGGGACGGCACCCGCACGCCCGCCGCCTGCGCCCCCGCCTCGTGGTCCCGCATCGCCGCGAGCGCCCGGCCCGTGCGGCCCCGGCGCAGCCCGTGCGCGGCCAGCAGCGCGACCGCCAGCAGGAGCAGTTCCAGGACGTAGTACGCCCGGTCCCCCTCGAAACCCGCGGGACGGCCGAGGGTCAGGCCCGACGTGGCCTACGGCTGGGCGAAGACGAAGCGGCTCACCCCCACGCCGACCGCGAACGTCGCCAGCGCCAGCGCCAGGCCCCGGCGGCCGATCGCCGGCCAGCCGGTGAGCAGACCCAGCGGCGCCACCAGCACGACCGCCACCGCGAGGGCCGCCAGCTCAGGCAGGCGCGGCAGCCCCGGGAAGCGGCCGGCCGCCAGCAGGGCGGTGAACAGCGCACCCAGTCCCGCGTACGCCGCCTGCCCCAGTGAGATCTGGCCGCCCCGCCCGGTCACCACGACCAGGGACAGCAGGATCACGGCCAGCGCCGGCACCTGCACCGAGGTGTGCAGGTCGCGGCCGGCCAGGCCCAGCGGCAGCAGGAACAGCATGCCCGCGACGATCCACGCGCCGGGCGGCGTCGGCACGCGCGCGCTCGCCGCGCGCGGCAGCGCGTCCCGCGCCCCGACGCCGGGCAGCACCAGTGCCGCGACCAGCAGCGCCACGACGAACAGGTTCGTGCCCGCCGCCTGGAGCAGCGGCTCGGCCCAGCCCGGCGGGTGCAGCCGTGTCAACTGGCTCTGGAGCACCCCGATGCCCAGGGCCACCACCACCGCGACCGGCAGACTGCGCATCCGCGCGGCCACCGCGACCGCCACGACCTCCATCACCAGCAGCGGCAGCCCGTACGGGTCGAGCCGCACGTACGGCGCGAGCAGCACGCCCGTCAGACCCGCCGTGAAGGAGCCGAACGCCCAGCCCGCCGCCGCGACCCGGTCCGCGTCGACGCCGCCCAGCACGGCGAGCCGCCGGTCGTCGACCACCGCCCGCAGCTCACGCCCGAACCGCGTCCGGCGCCCCACCACGGCGACCCCGGCCGCCAGCACCAGCACCACCGCCAACTGCCCCCACGGCTCGTCCGGCACCAGTTCCGGCGCGTCATCGCGGGCTCCCTGCCCCCACAGCAGTGCCGCGCCCCCCACCAGCAGCACGAACACGCCGATGGACGCCACCAGCGTCCGCGCCGGGTCCGAGCCCAGGACCGACAGGGGCCGGAAGACGAACCGCTCCAGCGCCACCCCCAGCCCCGGAGCCAGCACCAGCAGGGTCGCCGCGGCACCGAGCCACAGCGGCCAGCCCCACCCGACCACGCACTGGCGCAGCACGTAGGCGCACACCATCGCGATCGCGCCGTGCGCGAAGTTCAGCACGCCGGTCGCGCGGTACGTCACGATCAGGCCGATCCCGGTGAGCGCCGCCGCGCTGCCGACCGAGAGGCCGGCCAGGGTGAGGTCGTACGTCAGCGAGGACATCAGCCGGTTTCTTCGGCCGGCTCGCAGATCGGGCAGGGCCCCAGCTCACCGCTCGCGATCAGCCTGGCGTCCACCGGGACCGCCTCGGCCTTCCCCGCGACCAGCGGGCAGTCCGCGCGGTGCCACAGCGTGCCGCCCGGCACCATCAGCAGCTCGCCGCTGACCGCGAGCGGCCCGGGCACCGGCTGTCCGGCCCCGGTCCCCGCGCGCTCCTCGTCGGGCCCGGCCGCCACCAGCAGGCCGTAGAGCTCCTCCACCCGCGCGGCGGCCATCGCGCCCCGGCCGTGGGCCAGCAGCACCGCCCCGGCCACGATCAGCGCCGCGCCGGGGACCGTGCAGGAGGCGAGGTAGGGCAGCTGCCGTTCGGCGTACCGCTCGCCGGAGATCCCGTACCAGCCGACGACGCACAGCACCGCACCGGCGGCCAGCGCGGCCCAGCCGGCCCACAGGACGGGGTGCACGGTGCGCAGTCGGCTCGTCCGCATCACTTGGATCACTGGCTCCCACACGTCGGTTACGGCTGTGCGCGTGTCTGGCTGCCTGTTCAAGTCCGCCGATCGCTTGCACTATGCCCTGTGGAAGCTGACCCTGAAAGCACCGGGCGCGCATGGCCCGGACCGACACCCGGTGGTGAGCCAGATGGTTCTCGGCAGCGACCTCAAGCGGGGGAACGCGACGGGGGGTCCGCGCACCGCGGGACGGGGCACGGCCGTCGCGGCCGCCCTGCTCCTGGCCCTCGCCCCGGCCCTGGCGGCCTGCGGTGACGACAGCGGCGGCGGCGACGCCACGCCCCCCACACCCACGGCGGAGCGGACCACGAGCGCTCCCGCCAGCGCACCGGCCGACCGGGCCGCGGCGGAGGCGGAGATCAGACAGAACTGGCAGAAGTTCTTCGACCCGGAGACCTCGACCGAGGACAAGCAGGCCGTCCTGGAGAACGGCGACCGGATGGCACCCATGCTGCGGGCCTTCAGCGGTGACGAGCGCGGCGGGCAGGTCCAGGCGCGCGTCGGCGCGGTCGAGTTCACCTCGGCGACCGGGGCGGACGTGACGTACACGCTCACCCTGAAGGGCGCCACCGCCCTGCCGGACGCCAAGGGCACGGCCGTCGAGCAGGACGGCACCTGGAAGGTGTCGGTCAAGACCCTGTGCTCGCTGGTGCAGCTGAGCGGCAATGGGTCGCCGGTCCCGGGCTGTTGAGGCGCTCGCCGCGGTACTGCTGCTCGCCCTGAGCGCGGCCTGCGGCAGCCGCCTCCCGGAGAGCGACTTCACCCGCGACGACCGCACGCCCGCGCCGTCCCGGGCCGCCCCGCCCCTCCGAGTCGGCATCATCACCAGCGCCACCAGCCCGGTCGGCGGCAGCGCCTTCACCGGCCCGCGCGACGGCGCCAGGGCCTACTTCGACCGGCTCAACGCGCGCGGCGGCATCGACGGGCGCCGGGTCGAGGTGCGCCTGTGCGACGACGGCGGCAGCGGTGTCGGCAACAACGAGTGCGTCGACCGGCTCGTCGGGCAGGAGAAGGTCCTCGCCCTGGTCGCCACCACCGCCCTCGACTACGCCGGCGCCTCCCGCGTCTCCCGCGCGCGGGTGCCCGACATCGGCGGCCAGCCCATCGGCAGCGCCTACGACACCTACCCGCACCTCTACGGCATCTACGGCAGCCTCGCGCCCCGCGACGGCACCACCGGCTGGGACGGGAAGCTGTACGGCGGCACCGAGGTCTACCGCTACTTCAAGCGCGAGCACGGCGCCCGCACCGCCGCCGTCGTCTCCTACAACCAGTCCGCCTCGGCCGCCTACGCCCGGCTCGTCGAGCGCGGCCTGCGCGCCGAGGGCTACCGGGTCGTCACCGAGCAGGTCGACTTCGCCCTGCCCAACTTCCGCGCCGTGGCGGCCGACCTGAAGGAGCAGGGGGCCGACCTGGTGTTCGACGCCATCGACGGGCACGGCAACGCCCGCCTGTGCCGGGCCATGGACGAGGTCGGCGCCGACGTCACCGCCAAGGTCACCAACGTGCAGAACTGGACGTCCGCCGTCCCCGGCGCCTACGCGGACGCCCCGCGCTGCCGCAACGCCCTGTGGGCCACCGGCGCCAGCCGCAACTTCGAGGACACCGGCCACCCGGCCGTACAGGAGTTCCGCGAGGCGACGAAGGACCTGAAGACGCACGGGCAGTGGCAGCTGGAGGGCTGGGCGGCCGCGCGCTGGTTCACCGACGCCGCGCGGTCCTGCGCGAGGACGGGCATCACGCGCGCGTGCCTCGACGCCTGGATGGACCGCAGCCGCGGCTACACCGCCGGCGGACTGCTCCTGCCCGTCGGCTTCGCCCGGCTGCCCGACCCGCCGCGGACCAGGAACACCTGCCTGTCCGTCGCCCGCTGGCGGGACGGGAAGGGCTGGGTCGCCCAGGGCGACATGAACCGCACCTGCTTCACCGTCCCGCAACTGGCCTACACGCCTTGAGGACAGTGGCTGTCCGCAAGGACTGGCAGACTCGCCCCCATGTTGGAGACCTCGGCACGCCTGCTGCGTCTGCTGTCCCTGCTCCAGGCCCACCGCGAGTGGTCCGGCGCCGACCTCGCCGACCGGCTCGGCGTCAGCGCCCGCACCCTGCGCCGGGACGTCGACCGGCTCCGCGAACTCGGCTACCCGGTCAACGCCAGCCCCGGCACCGGCGGCGGCTACCAGCTCGGCGCGGGCGCCCAGCTCCCGCCGCTCCTCCTCGACGACGACGAGGCCGTCGCCGTGGCGGTCGGACTGCGCACCGCCGCCGGACAGGGCATCGAGGGCATCGGCGAGACCTCGGTGCGGGCCCTGGCCAAGCTGGAGCAGGTGCTGCCCAACCGGCTGCGCCACCGGGTGAGCGCCCTGAACGCCGTCACCGTGCCGATGCTGCGCGGCTCGCTGCCCTCCTCCGTCGACCCGGCCGTGCTCACCGAACTCGCCCACCTGTGCCGGGACGCCGAACGGCTCCGCTTCGCGTACCGGGGCCACGACGGCACCGAGTCGCGCCGCAGCGTCGAACCGCACCGGCTGGTGTGCACCGAGCGCCGCTGGTACCTGGTCGCCTGGGACCTCGACCGGGAGGACTGGCGCACCTTCCGCGTCGACCGCATCACCCCGAGACCGCCGCACGGCCCGCGCTTCGTCCCCCGCGAGCCGCCCGCCGAGGACCTGGCCGCCTACGTCTCCCAGGGCGTCTCCACGCGCGTGTACGCCACCCACGCCGTCGTCCGGCTGCTGGCGCCCCTGGAGGAGGCCGCCGCGCACATCTCGCCCTCCGCCGGGGTGCTGGAGGCCGAGGGCCCGGACACCTGCCTGCTGCGCTGCGGGGCCGGCAGCCTCGACGTGATGGTCATCCACGTCGTCATGCTGGGCTTCGAGTTCGAGGTGCTGGAGCCGGTCGGGCTGGTCGACGCGATCAGGAGGACGCGCGACCGGCTTGATGGGGCTCTGGCTCGGGCTGCGCAGTCACCGCCGCGTACCGCGGGTGGTGCAGGTCGAACGCCGGCGACTCCGACCGGATCCGGGGCAGCGTCGTGAAGTTGTGCCGCGGCGGCGGGCAGGAGGTGGCCCACTCCAGCGAACGGCCGTAGCCCCACGGGTCGTCGACCTCGACCCTCGCGCCGTACCTGGCCGTCTTCCAGACGTTGTGGAGGAACGGCAGCGTCGACGCGCCGAGCAGGAAGGCGCCGATCGTCGAGACCGTGTTCAGCGCCGTGAAGCCGTCCGCCGCGAGGTAGTCGGCGTACCGGCGCGGCATGCCCTCGGCGCCCAGCCAGTGCTGCACCAGGAACGTGGTGTGGAAGCCGGTGAACAGCGTCCAGAAGTGGATCTTGCCGAGCCGCTCGTCGAGCAGCTTTCCGGTGAACTTGGGCCACCAGAAGTAGAACCCGGCGAAGATCGCGAAGACGACCGTGCCGAAGACGACGTAGTGGAAGTGCGCGACCACGAAGTACGTGTCCGTCACGTGGAAGTCCAGCGGCGGCGACGCCAGGATCACCCCGGTCAGCCCGCCGAACAGGAACGTCACCAGGAAGCCCGTCGCCCACAGCATCGGCGTCTCGAACGACAGCGAGCCCTTCAGCATGGTGCCGGTCCAGTTGAAGATCTTCACGCCCGTCGGCACCGCGATGAGGAAGCTCATGAAGGAGAAGAAGGGCAGCAGCACCGCGCCGGTGGCGAACATGTGGTGCGCCCACACGATCAGCGACAGGCCGGTGATCGCCATCGTCGCCCCGACCAGCGTCAGGTAGCCGAACAGCGGTTTGCGGCTGAAGACCGGGATGATCTCCGTGATGATGCCGAAGAACGGCAGCGCGATGATGTACACCTCGGGATGGCCGAAGAACCAGAACAGGTGCTGCCACAGGATCGCCCCGCCGTTGGCCGCGTCGAAGACCTGCGAACCGAACCGCCGGTCCGCCTCCAGCACCAGCAGCGCCGCCGCCAGCACCGGGAACGCCAGCAGGATCAGGATCGACGTGAACAGCGTGTTCCAGGTGAAGATCGGCATCCGGAACATCGTCATGCCCGGGGCGCGCATCCCGATGATCGTGGTGATGAAGTTGACCGCGCCGAGGATCGTGCCGAAGCCCGACAGCGCCAGCCCCATGATCCACAGGTCGGCCCCGATGCCCGGCGTGCGCTCCGCGCTGTTGAGCGGGGCGTAGGCGGTCCAGCCGAAGTCCGCAGGCCCGGAGGGCACCAGCAGGGACCCGAGCACCATCAGCCCGCCGAACAGGAACAGCCAGTACGAGAGCATGTTCAGCCGCGGGAAGGCGACGTCGGGCGCGCCGATCTGCAGCGGCATCAGCTCGTTGGCGAACCCCGCGAAGGTCGGGGTGGCGAACAGCAGCAGCATGATCGTGCCGTGCATGGTGAACAGCTGGTTGAACTGCTGGTTGTCGACGACCTGGAGCCCGGGGCGGGCCAGTTCGGCCCGCATCACCAACGCCATCACACCGGCGACCAGGAAGAACGCGAACGCCGTGATCAGGTAGAGGTGGCCGATCTTCTTGTGGTCCGTCGTCGTGAGCCAGTCGACCACCACCCGGCCGTGCCGCGTCCGCTGCTCGGGCGGCACCGTCGCCGGTACGGTCTGCGTCCCCATCGCTCGCTCGCCCCTTCGCTCCTCGCGTGCCGGTCCGCCACGGCCCGCGCCTCATGTACCCGCGGGCCCACGCCATGATGCTCGCGTCACCGGGCGCCCGGACAGGGGGCATACCGGCCCCTTCCGCGCCGGGCCACGGCAATTCCGTGCGCAGTCGGCCTTGTCCGGCCGGTCCGTCACCGGAATGGAAGCAGGCCCCGGGCGCACTTCTCCCGGGTTCTTTCCGGCGGCCTTTTCCAGGAGCTCACCGAGCGCGCGGGAATTGCGATCCCATGCCGCGGAAGGCCTGCGGAACCCCTCGTCCGTGTGACCGGCACGGCCCGAAACGCCTGTCGTGATCTTGTGACAGAAGCGTGACCGGGAGCGGACAGTGACCAGCGGTGCGGGCCCGGGCTTCCGCGCCCGGCGGGCAGGACATAGCGTGGCGCCATGCCACCGACACCTTCCGCGGAACCCGACGACAGCCCAGACGCCTATGTCGGCCTGGAGGCCGGCCGGGCCGAACGCCTCGCGCGCGAGCGCGGCTGGCCCACGGTGCGTTCCCTGCCACCGGGGGCGATCATCACCATGGAGTACCGGGCGGGCCGGCTGAACTTCGAGGTCAAGGGCGGCCTGGTCGCCCGGGCCTGGAAGGGCTGAGACCCGGCGAAGGCCCCGGTTCCGTGTGGAACCGGGGCCTTCGTGCTGCCGGTCGGGTGCGTCCCAGGCCGGGTCAGCCGCCCGTCAGGGGGCGGGCCGAGGAGGTGGAGCCGCGCGGGTGCCGCTCCGGGTGGGGCGGGCGGCGGCTGCCGGCCGGGGTGGTCGGCGTGCGCTCCGAGCGGGCCGTGTGCGGGCCCGGCGCCAGGTAGACCGGGGCCCGGGAGACCCGCGCCGGTACGTCGTCCCGGTCGACGGGCAGGGGCGTGACCACCACGGTCGGCGCGCTGACCGGCGTGGTCCGGGCGCCGTCGCGGCGGTCCCGCCAGCGGTCGCGCAGAGCGAGGAGCCGGGCCTCGGAGCGGGCGATCAGCGGCTCGAACCAGGGCAGGGCCAGCAGGATCAGCAGGCCCGCGGCCCAGCCGAGCAGCACATCGCTCAGCCAGTGCGTACCGAGGTAGACGGTGGCCATGCCGACGCCGAGCGAGGTCACGGCGGACAGGGCGGACAGCCAGCGGCGCGCTCTGGGGGTGGAGGCCATGTAGGCCAGGATTCCCCAGGTCACCACGGCGTTGGCGGTGTGACCGCTCGGAAATATATCGCCGCCGCGCCACATCTCGTTCGAGCCGATCACCGTCGCGTAGTGCGGGCCAAGGCGGCCCATGCCGTACTTCGCCGCGCCGACCGTGACGTTCAGCAGCAGCAGGGAGACGCCGAGGGCGAGCAGGGGTCGCAGGGTGTGCTGCCGCCAGGAGCGCCAGCCCAGCCAGGCCGCGACCATCACGGCGGTCGGGCCGCGCTGGCCGAGCACCACGTAGTAGTCGACGAACCAGTGGATCTCCGACCACTGCTGGTACGGCCGGAAGAACATCACCTGCCAGTCGAGGCGGACCAGCCAGGACGTGATCACCACGGCCCACACGATGGCGCCGTAGAAGGCGAGCGTCGCCGCGAAGAGCACGATGCGGTGCCTGCTCATCTTCGGCACATCGATGTGGGCCGGTCGTTCCGGCTCACGGTCCAGCCGGGCGAACACCCGGTCCAGACGGGTGAGCTTCGGTTCGGTACGCACCCAATCGACGTTACAGCGAGTGAGCTCGGAACCCGGTCGAATCAACGGCTTTGTGATGACGATGTGATGTGGGATTCCTCTCAGGAGCAGGTTTATTTCCAGCGAATCTACAATCGTCCGGCGCTACGGCCTTCAATTCCTTTGATCATTCCGGAGCCGGGTTTTATTGCCCTTTTGAATTCGTTCACCGGGTGATGGGCCGGATTTCCCCCGGCGCTCACAGCGGGTCAGGGCGGACCGGAGCCGTTCAGCCAGAACGCCCCGTACGCCGACGAGGCGACGGCGACGACCCCCAGAACCCACGCTGACCTGCGCGTACGGCGCCCCGCCAGGCTTCGGGCGAGGGGCAGCAGGAGGGGGAAGGCGGGCATCAGCAGCCGCGGTTTCGAGCCGAAGTAGCTCGACGCGCACAGGGCGAGCGCGACGACGACGCCGGTGTAGACCAGCAGCGGAAGCGGCTGCCGCTGACGCACTCCGACCCCGTACAGCCAGACGACTGACGCGACCCCGAGGACCAGCCCCGCACCGGCGAGCGCCGAGGGGAACGACGCGAACTTCTCGGCGACGAACCGGGCGAAGGCGTAACCGCCGTCGAAGCCGTTGCGCCACCCCGCCTGCACGTCGAGATAACCGAGCGGGCCCTTGCCCGTGCGGTGGCCGACCCAGAGCACATAGCCGGCGGTGCCGAGGGGAGCGAGGAGCATGCCGAGGACGCGACGGGCCCGGGAGGCCGCCGGGGCCGGCCCACCGTGTGCCGCGGCCGCGCGCTCTTCCTCCACCGGGGCCGGGCGCCCCTCCCGCCGGACAGCGGTCGCGCGCCGCTCCGCGAGGAAGGAGGCGAGCGCCGCCACCCACACGGCGGCGACGACCGCCGTCCCCACCGGCCGGGTCAGCCCGGCCAGCGAGGCCAGCGCGCCCGCCGTCACCCAGCGGCCGGTCAGCACCGCGTACAGGGACCACGCGGCGAGCGCCGTGAACAGCGACTCGCTGTACGCCATCGACTGCACGATCCCGACGGGCAGCACGGCCCACAGCAGCACCGCGCACACCCCCGCCCGGCGCCCGTACACCCGCTCCGCCACCGCGAAGATCCCCCACGCCGCGGCGAGCGAGGCCAGCGCGCCGACGAGGAACCCCCCGTCCGCGTACGACAGCGGCGACACCGCGGCCACCAGCCGCTCCAGCCAGGGCAGCAGCGGGAAGAACGCCAGGTTCGAGTGCACGTCCCCGTTCGGCAGACGCACCTCGTAGCCGTACCCCAGCTCGGCGACCCTGACGTACCAGAGCGCGTCCCAGCGGGCCGTCAGCAGCGTGTACGCGTTCTCGTCCCGCGCCGCACTCCAGACGAACAGGACGAGCAGACCCAGGGCGCGGACGGCCGCGTAGCCGAGCAGCGCCGGAGCCGCCCGGCGCAGCGCCCCGGCGCGGTACGGGGCCGCACGCGTCTCAAGATCGGTCACGGGCCCGATTATCGGCCGCGGCGGGAACCGGCCGGCCGGCCGGGGGCGTGCTCGACGGAGAGGACAGTGGTGTACGCCACATGTTTGCGCCTGAAGTGTGAGAGGTCCGCCACTAGGCACCGGCGCGGACTCGCGTACGCTGACGTGTCACTCGCTTTTCGTTTGCGCGGGCCGGGGACCACCGCTCCTCTCCGGCCGAGTCGCGGGGGCGTCCCCCACCCCGCGAGCCCGCCGATCGCGAGGAACATCTTGGAGGTACGTACATGTCCGGGACGACCACGGCCGCCGCCGCGCTGCGCCGTCGGGCGGCCGGGGCCGGTGCCAACCGCTGGGTGGTTCTGGTCGTCCTCTGCGTCAGCCTGCTGCTGGTCGCCGTCGACGCCACCGTGCTGCACGTGGCGGTCCCCGCCGTCACCGAGGACCTCCGGCCCGGCGGCATGGAGCTGCTCTGGATCGTCGACGTCTACCCACTGGTCTGCGCCTCGCTGCTGATCCTCTTCGGCACGCTGGGCGACCGCGTCGGCCGCAGGCGGATCCTGCTCCTCGGGTACGCCCTGTTCGGCGTCGCCTCGGGGCTCGCGGCCCTGGCCGACAGCGCCCAGGTGCTGATCGTGGCGCGGGCGTTGCTCGGCGTCGGCGGCGCGATGATCATGCCCGCGACGCTGTCGATCCTGCGGCAGGTCTTCCCCGACCGGCGCGAACGGGCGCTCGCGATCGGTGTCTGGAGCGCCGTGGCCGCGGTCGGCGCGGCGGTCGGGCCGCTGCTCGGCGGCTTCCTGCTGGAGCACTTCTGGTGGGGCTCGGTCTTCCTCGTCAACATCCCGTTGATGCTGGTCAGTCTCCCGGTGGGCCGTCTGCTGCTGCCCGAGTCGAAGGGCGAGCGCGACGGGCCCTGGGACGTGGTCGGCGCGCTGATGGCGGCGGCCGGGCTGTTCGGCGTGGTCCTGGGCGTCAAACGGCTCGGGAGCGGGGAGTCGGTGGGGAGCCCGCTCACCGTGCTGCCGCTGGTGGCGGGCGCGGGGCTGCTGGTCGCCTTCGTACGGCGGCAGCGGCGGCGGAGGCATCCGCTGGTCGACCTCACGATGTTCGCGCGGCCGGCCTTCAGCACGTCGGTCGGGTGCATCGTGCTGGCCATGCTCGCGCTGGTGGGGCTGGAACTGATCGCCGCGCAGTACCTGCAACTGGTCCTCGGGCTGTCGCCGCTGGAGACGGGCCTGCGGTTGCTGCCGCTGACGTTCGCGGCGATGGCGGCCGGGCTGGCCGGGGCGCGGATGCTGCGGCGGTTCGGGCCGCGGCGCATGGTGTGCACCGGGTTCTGCCTGACGGCGTTCGCGGTGGTGCTGCTCACGGCGCTGGGGCGCACCGACGACTGTGCGCTGATGCTGGGCGGGTTCGTGCTGCTGGGCTTCGGGCTGGAGACGACGCTGTTCGGGGCGTACGAGTCGATGCTGAGCGAGGCCCCGCCGGAGCAGGCCGGCGGGGCGGCGGCGATCGGGGAGACGTCGTACCAGCTGGGGGCGGGGATCGGGATCGCCCTGCTGGGCACGGTGATGAACGCGGCGTACGCGCCGGGGTTGTCGGGTGTGCCGGGCGTTCCGGAGTCGGCTTCGTCGGCGGCGGCGCATTCGCTGGGGGAGGCGTACGAGGTCGCCGCGCAGCTGGGCGGGGCGGCCGGGGTCGCCCTGCGGCACGCCGCGCGGGACGCGTTCGTGCACGGACTGCATGTGACGTTGCTGGTCAGTGCCGGGTTGTTGCTGCTCGGGGCGGTGATGGCGTTGCGGTTGCCGCGGACCATGCAGTGTGAGACGGGGCCGGTGGAGGTGCCCGCACCGAGGGACTCGGCGGAGTCGCGCGTCTCGGTGTGACGCCCCCGTCGCCCGACCGCGCGCCGCCCGTGGCGCCGGCGGCTGGGCCGGGCCGCGGGCCGTCCTCGTCTCGCAGTCGGCGGGTACGGGTGGTGCGCGGGCGGGCCGAGGTCGTAGCGTCTTGGCTAGCGGTGCTAGTTAAAGAGACTCGGAGGGATGTCGATCATGTCCGGTTCGTCCAAGCTGCCTCCCTTCGACCCCGCCGATCCCCTCGGCCTGGACGACCTGCTGGAGCCGGAGGACCTCGGGGTCAGGGACACCGTGCGGTCCTGGGCCGCGGACCGGGTGCTGCCGTACGTCGCCGAGTGGTACGAGACGGGCGAGCTGCCGGGGATCAGGGAGCTGGCCCGGGAACTCGGGAGCATCGGCGCCCTCGGCATGTCCCTGGAGGGCTACGGGTGCGCCGGCGCGAGTGCCGTGCAGTACGGCCTGGCCTGCCTGGAGCTGGAGGCCGCCGACTCCGGCATCCGCTCCCTCGTCTCCGTGCAGGGCTCCCTCGCCATGTACGCCATCCACCGCTTCGGCAGCGAGGAGCAGAAGCGGCACTGGCTGCCCCGCATGGCCGCCGGCGAGGTCATCGGCTGCTTCGGCCTCACCGAGCCGGACCATGGCTCCGACCCCGCCTCGATGCGGACGTACGCCAAGCGCGACGGCACGGACTGGGTCCTCAACGGCCGCAAGATGTGGATCACCAACGGCTCGGTCGCCGGGGTGGCCGTCGTGTGGGCCCGGACGGACGACGGGATCCGCGGGTTCGCCGTGCCCACCGACAGCCGCGGCTTTTCCGCGCCGGAGATCAAGCACAAGTGGTCGCTGCGCGCCTCCGTCACCAGCGAACTCGTCATGGACGACGTCCGGCTGCCCGCCGACGCCGTCCTGCCGGACGTCACCGGCCTGCGCGGACCGCTCAGCTGCCTGTCGCACGCGCGGTACGGGATCGTGTGGGGCGCCATGGGCGCGGCCCGCAGCTGTTTCGAGGCGGCGGTCGACTACGCCAAGTCACGGGAGCAGTTCGGCCGGCCCATCGGCGGCTTCCAGCTCACCCAGGCCAAACTCGCCGACATGGCGGTGGAACTGCACAAGGGGATTCTGCTCGCCCACCATCTGGGGCGGCGCATGGACGCCGGCCGCCTGCGTCCGGAGCAGGTCAGCTTCGGCAAGCTCAACAACGTGCGCGAGGCGATCGAGATCTGCCGCACGGCCCGCACGATTCTCGGGGCCAACGGCATCTCCCTGGAATATCCCGTCATGCGGCACGCGACGAACCTGGAGTCGGTGCTCACCTACGAGGGCACCGTCGAGATGCACCAGCTCGTGCTGGGCAAGGCGCTCACCGGACTCGACGCCTTCCGGTAGCCCCGGTCCGGTCCAGCCCGCCAGGGGGGGGCAGGGCCGGTGAGCGGCCCTGCCCTAGCTCTGGTTGAAGAAGCCGTCCGCGCGGTGTGCGGCCGGGTCGCCGTTCACGATCTCCGTGTGGGCGGGGGTCAGCAGGAACACCCGGGTCGACACTCTCTCGATCGACCCGCGCAGGCCGAAGATGAGCCCGGCCGCGAAGTCGACCACGCGCTTGGCGTCGGCGGCCTCCATGGCCGTGAGGTTCATGATGACCGGCACGCCCTCGCGGAACAGCTCGCCGATCGCCCGGGCGTCCCGGAAGCTGTCCGGGGTCACCGTGCCGATGCGGCGGCCCTTCTCCTCGGCGACGTCCGAGGCCACCTTGACGCGCGGATCTGTGACCCAGGCCTCCCCGGGCTCGGTCCCGTCGGAGTAGTCGTCGTCGTAGTAACGCTCGTCTTCGTTGTCGTCGACGAGGCCAAGCCAGGCACTTGCCTTGCGTACCGATCCCATGGACGCCTCCTCTCACAGCGGTCTTTCTGCTTTCCGCATCCCTATGGTCGTCCATGATGCGGATGGCGCGCCAAGTGGATAGACGCCGCGCGGGGGGTTTGTGACGGTACTGGTGCACAGCGAATCCGTCGAGAGTCCGTATGTCCCAAGGGTCGTTTCCCAAACGGCTGCTGACTGTGAGTGAAATATGATTCTTCTCGGCGTCCGGGTGACGGCCGGGGCGTACGGGTGAATGCGCGGGCCGATACGATGCCGCAGCTCAGCGTCGCAACGAAGCCCGGGGGAGCGCCGTGTTCGGAATCGTCAGGCCCTGCAGACACCATCTCGGGGAGAAGCTCACCAGTCAGTGGATGGCGCATTTGTGCGGACTGTGTCTCGCGCTGCGCGGAGATCACGGGCAGTTCGCCCGTGTCGTAACGAACTATGACGGGCTTCTCATATCGGTTTTGACGGAGGCTCAGGCCGGCCTGCCCGGCGCCACGCGGCGTACGGCCGGGCCGTGCCCGCTGCGCGGGATGCGCACCGCCTCCGTCGCGCACGGGGAGGGTGCGCGGCTCGCCGCAGCCGTCTCGCTGGTGCTGGCCTCCGCCAAGGTGCGCGACCACGTCGCCGACGGTGACGGGCTGCTCGCCCGCGCGCCGGTCGCGCGTGCCGCGCGCCGGGTCGCCGCGGGCTGGGACCGGGCCGGGGCGCGCAGCGGTTCCGCCGTCGGCTTCGACACCGCCGTGCTCGTCGACGCCGTGGACCGACAGGGCGGGATCGAGGCGCTCGCCGGGCCCGGGACGCCGCTGCCGACGGTCACCGAACCGACCGAGACGGCGACCGCCGCCGCCTTCGCGCACACGGCCGTCCTCGCCGGCCGGCCGCACAACGCCGGGCCGCTCGCGGAGGCCGGGCGCCTCTTCGGGCGTCTCGCCCACCTCCTGGACGCCGTGGAGGACCTGCACGCTGACGCCGCGTCAGGCGCCTGGAACCCGATCGCCGCGACCGGCACGCCCCTGCCGGAGGTCCGGCGGCTCGCCGAGGACGCGCTCCACGGAGTGCGGCTCGCGCTGCGCGACGCCGAGTTCGCCGACCCGAAGCTCGTGCACCTGCTGCTCGTGCACGAACTGCGGCGTTCCGTGGACCGCGCGTTCGGCACGGTGCCGGTGTGCGCCTCACACCAGGGTGGCGGACCGTACGGCGGGCAACCGCAGGGGCCTCACGGGCAGCAAGGGCCCTACGGCTCTCCGCAGCACCCTTATGCGGGCGGCGGCAACCCGTACGCCGGCGGGGGAGGAGCGTACGGCGGTGACGGCTCCGGCGGGGGCGGTTTCGGTGGAGGCGGTTTTGGTGGGGGTGCTCCGGGGCCCCGGCCGCCGCGGCGCGGGTTCTGGGCCGGCTGCGGGATGTTCTGGCTGCTGTGCTGCACCTGCAAGCTGTGCTGCGCCAAGGAGTACGAGGGACCGTGGTCCCGGAAGAGGCGCGAGGGCTGCTGCCGGGACTGCGACTGCGACGGGTGCGACTGCTGCTGCCCCTGCGACGGCTGACCCGTCCCGTGTGACAGGGTCGCCCGTATGACGACGGACGCATCCGAGGACTGGCGGCGGTGGCACGAGCGGCGCGTCGCGACGGTGTCGGCGCCCCACGGGCCGCTCGCCCTCGTCGGGACCCACTGGATCCCCGACTATCCGGACGGTCGACTTCCGGACATCACGGGGGGCTGGCGGGCCGACGCCGACGGGGTCGTGCTGAGCGCCGCCGAAACGGACGGGCTCACGGTGGACGAACGGCCGTTCGGCGGCGAAGTGCGGCTCTCGGCGGACCCGGGACCGGCCGGCCGGGCGCGCGTGGCGTACGGCGAGCGGCGACTGGTTGTGCTGGTGCGCGAGGGGGTGTGGGGCGTGCGGGACTACGACCCGGAGTCCCCCGCGCGCCGGGCGTTCCGCGGGTTGCGCGTCACCCCGTACGACCCCCGCTGGGCGGTGCCGGGGCGCTTCACGCCCTACGGCACCGGCGGCCGTACCGTTCGGGTGCCGAACGCCGACGGGCGGGAGCGGGGACTCGGGCTCGGCGGGGAGCTGGCCTTCGAGCTGGACGGCCGGGAGCTGACCCTTCGGGTGACGGTCCGGCAGGACGGGTCGCTGTGGGCCGTGTTCGCCGACGCCACCAGCGGAAACGGCAGTTATCGCTTCCGGTTCCTCGAGCCCGGCGCACCGGACGCCGAGGGCCGCACGACGGTCGATTTCAATCGGGCGCTGTTGCCGCCGTGCGCCTTCGCCGACCACTTCGTCTGCCCCTTCCCGCCGCCGGGGAACACCCTGGATGTCGCAATTGCCGCGGGGGAGCGCACACTCGGGTGACGGGTGGGTTCCGAGGGGCTGAACACAAAGATCGTTCAAAGGTTGACGGCCGAAAGGCACCCTTGCGCCGACCGGCCGTTCGGCCGAATACTCCCCCTCAGCGCTTGTCAGGGACACGGCCTGTTCGGAATCCGGACAGCCGGTCCCGGACTGCGCCTCACGGGCCCACAACCCCACGAGGGCCCCCGACTTCCTTTGTGGAGGAACGAAAAGTGAGGATCAAGCGCACCACCCCCCGCGGCATGTCGAGACGGACCCGGCTGATCGCCGTTTCCACCGGCCTCGTCGCCGCTGCCGCGATCGCGATCCCCAGCGCGAACGCGTCCGACACCCCCAGCACCTTCAGCGCCGCCGAGCTCAAGAGCGCCAGCGGCTCCATACTGAAGGCCGACATCCCGGGCACCGCCTGGGCCGTCGACAGCAAGACCAACCGCGTGCTCGTCACGGTCGACAGCACGGTCAGCCAGGCCGAGATCGCGAAGATCAAGCAGCAGGCCGGCGCCAACGCCGACGCGCTGACGATCAAGCGCACGCCCGGCAAGTTCAACAAGCTGATCCAGGGCGGCGACGCCATCTACGCGAGCAGCTGGCGCTGCTCCCTGGGCTTCAACGTCCAGAACAGCAGCGGTCAGCAGTTCTTCCTGACCGCCGGCCACTGCACGGACGGCGCGGGTACCTGGTACTCCAACTCCGGCCGCACCACGGTCATCGGTTCGACGACCGGCTCCAGCTTCCCGGGCAACGACTACGGCATCGTCCGCTACAGCGGATCCGTCAGCCGGCCCGGCACCGCCAACGGCGTGGACATCACGCGCGCGGCCACGCCGAGTGTGGGCACCACCGTCATCCGCGACGGCTCCACGACCGGTACGCACAGCGGCCGGGTCACCGCCCTCAACGCCACCGTCAACTACGGCGGCGGCGACATCGTCTCCGGCCTGATCCAGACCACGGTCTGCGCCGAGCCCGGTGACTCCGGCGGCCCGCTCTACGGCAGCAACGGCACCGCGTACGGTCTGACCTCCGGCGGCAGCGGCAACTGCTCCTCCGGCGGTACGACGTTCTTCCAGCCGGTCACCGAGGCCCTGAGCGCCTACGGCGTCAGCGTCTACTAGGCCGGTTCGGCTCGCAGTTCGCGGCATCCTGGGCCCCCGTGCGCTTCGGCGCGCGGGGCCTTTTCCGTGGTGAGGCAGGGCGAGAACAAGCCATGTGAAGACCTCGCAGAGTGCGCACATATTACTCACGCGTAATGTTTGCAGTGGGGACGGGAGTTGATTGGGTCCGATTTGACCATGGACGGTCAAGGTGAGGGGGCGTGCGGAGCGCCGTCTACGCGCGTCTCGAACTCACCCTTGTGTGCTCCCCGTTGTCCTCGGAATAGTGGGCGCTCGTCAACGAAGCCTTCCGGTCCGGCGAGGTCCCCACAACCTCCCTGGCCGACCCCCCACAGGAGGACAGAAGTTGAAGCACCGACGCATACCCAGGCGGCGTGCAGCCGTGGCCGGTGCGGGCATCACCGCACTCGTGGCCGCGGGGGTGACGTTCCAGACCGCGAACGCCAGTGAGACCCCCGAGGCGTCCGCACCCCGTACCCTGTCCGTCACGGCGGCCGGAAAGCTCGCCTCGACGCTGGCGGAGGACCTGGGTGCCGACTCGGCCGGGACGTACTACGACGCCAAGAGCCGGACGCTCGTGGTGAACGTGGTCGACGAGGCCGCCGCGCGGGCCGTCGAGAAGGCCGGCGCCAAGGCGAGAGTCGTGGCGCACTCCCTCGCCGAGCTCAAGAGCGCCCGCAGCACGCTGAAGCGGGACGCGACGATCCCGGGCACCTCCTGGGTGACCGACCCGACGGCGAACAAGGTCGTGGTGACCGCCGACCGCACGGTCTCCGAGGCCGAGTGGGCGACGCTGACGAAGGTCGTCGACGGGCTCGGGGCGAGGGCCGAACTGAAGCGGACACAGGGGGAGTACAAGCCCTTCATCGCCGGTGGCGACGCGATCACCGGGGGCAGCGGCCGGTGCTCGCTGGGCTTCAACGTGGTCAAGGGCGGCGAGCCGTTCTTCCTGACCGCCGGGCACTGCACCGAGGGCATCTCCACGTGGTCCGACTCCAGCGGCAGGCGAATCGGGACCAACGCGGACTCCAGCTTCCCGGGCGACGACTACGGTCTGGTCAAGTACACCGCGGAGGTGGCTCACCCGAGCGAGGTGAACCTGTACGACGGGTCCACCCGGAAGATCTCCGGTGCCGCGGAGGCGACCGTCGGCATGCAGGTCACGCGGAGCGGGTCGACCACGCAGGTGCACGACGGGAAGGTCACGGGGCTGGACGCCACCGTGAACTACGGCAACGGCGACATCGTGAACGGGCTGATCCAGACCGACGTGTGCGCGGAGCCGGGGGACAGCGGCGGGTCGCTGTTCTCGGGCGACAAGGCGATCGGGCTCACGTCCGGTGGCAGTGGTGACTGCACCTCGGGCGGGGAGACGTTCTTCCAGCCGGTGACCGAGGCGCTGACCGCCACGGGGACGCAGATCGGCTGATCGATCGGCCGGTGAGCCCCGCCCCTCGGTTTCCGGGGGGCGGGGCTTTCGTGCGTGGGTGCGACTGTGCGGTGCGCGGCTCACGCCGGGTGTGGGCACGACGGCGAGTGCGGGAGCGTCGTGGCTCACGTTCTGCGGCGCGTCGCCGCCGCCATCGTGACGGCCGTGCCGACGGCTGCCCAGGCCGCCAGGACCAGGAGCGGGCCGGTCATCGCGTTGCTGTCGAAGTAGGCGATCGAGCGGGCCGACCACGTGCCCGCGCCCGGGGGGAGGGCCGGGCCGATCGCCTGCCAGAAGGGCGGGAGCAGGGGTGGGGGCAGGGCGCCGCCCGCGCTCGGGTTGCCGAGGATGACCACCAGCAGGATCACCAGGCCGATGCCGATCGTGCCGAAGAGGCCCTGCAGCGCGAGGGTGGCCGCTCCCACGGCGAAGATGACCAGCGCGCCCAGGCCCCACAGGGCGGCCGTGCCGCCGGGGAGGGCGTCGAGGACCGGACCGGCGATGAGGGCTCCGCCGAGACCGCCGACGATCGCGATCAGGGCCGTCACCCCCAGGCGGATGGCGGCGCGGGTGGGGTTGGCGGGTTTGGCTCCGGCGCTGATGGCCAGGGCGGCGGCGCCCAGGTAGCCGCCCACGCACCAGCCGATCACCAGGTAGAAGGACGACAGGCCGTTGGGGTCGTGGGGCGCGGACGGGGCGATGTCGGTCGTGCGCAGAGTGCGCCGCTCGGACTTCTCCAGGTTCGTGACGAGGCTGGTCAGGGTGGTGGCGAGGACCCGGCCGCCGCCGGAGGCGACCAGGAGCGTGTCGGTGGTGCCGGACGGGTCGACGATCAACGCGGCGTCGATGTCGCGGTTGCGGATCTGGTGCCGGGCCGTTGCCTCGTCCGGCAGGGTGCGGGCGTCCAGGGGGGTGCCCGGGAGCCGTTCCAGGCGGGTCGTCGTCTGTTCGGCCGCGGCCCGGGGCGCCACCACGCCGAAGGGCACGTCCCGGGGCTTCGGGTCGTGCAGCGCTCCCACGTACGAGGCGATGAAGAGCAGCTGGAGCGCGACCACACCGAGGATGAGCAGGGTGGCCCGGGGGGTGACGGCGTCGGTCACCTCGGCGCGGAACGAACGGTGCGGCATGCCTCCACGGTCCGGTGCCGCCGGGTGTTTCCGCAGGTGGGGCGGGGCCGAACGGATGTCGCACATACATTCGAGGATGGGGGTATGGTGGGGGTGAGGCAGTAGGGAACAGATGTTCGAGAGCGAGTTGCTCACGAGTGCGGGAGGTGCGTGTGCCGGGGTTCACGCATCTGCACACCGTCTCCGGCTTCTCGTTGCGCCACGGCGCCTCGCACCCGGAGCGGCTGGCCGAACGTGCCTCCGAGCGGGGCATGGACGCCCTCGCCCTCACCGACCGCGACACGGTCGCCGGCGCGGTCCGGTTCGCCAAGGCCTGCGCCCGGCACGGGGTCCGTCCGCTGTTCGGGGCGGAGCTGGCGGTCGGCCCCGAGGCCGGGGCCGGGAAGCGGGAACGGCGCCGGACGCCGGTGCGCGGAGGTGCCTTCGTCGACGAGTCGGCCCCCCGCGCGGTCTTCCTCGCCCGGGACGGCGCCCGGGGGTGGGCCGAGCTGTGCCGGCTCGTCTCGGCGGCGCACGAGGGGGAGGGGGCGACGCCCCTGCTGCCCTGGGAGCGCAACCGCGCCGAAGGGCTGACCGTGCTGCTCGGCCCCGACTCCGACGTCGGGCGCGCCCTGGCCGCGGGGCGTCCCGACCGGGCGGCCCGGCTGCTGGCGCCCTGGCGGGAGGTCTACGGCGACGACCTGCGGCTGGAGGCCGTCTGGCACGGCCGCAAAGGGACGGGGGCGGGATCGCTGCGGCTGGCCGCCCGTACCGTCGGCTTCGCCGCCGAGCAGGGCGTCCGGCCGGTGCTCGCCAACGCGGTGCGGTACGCCGACCCGGGACTGGGGCCGGTCGCCGACGTCCTGGACGCCGCCCGGCGCCTGGTGCCCGTCGACCCCACCAGGGAGCTGGACTCCGGTGAGGCCTGGCTCAAGGACCCGGGGGCCATGGCGCACGCGGCCGAGCGGATCGTGGAGGCCGCCGGGTTCCGGCGGGAGCTCGCGCACCGGCTGCTGGAGCAGACCGCGGCCACCGCCGCCGCGTGCCGGGTCGACCCGGAGGACGACCTCGGGATCGGCACCGTCCGCTTCCCCGAGCCGCACCTGGTCGGCGCCGGGCGCCGCACCGCCCAGCGGGCCCTGGCCTCACGGGCGGCGGCGGGGATGGTGCTGCGCGGGTACGACCGGCGGCGGGAGTACTGGGAGCGGATGCACCACGAGCTGGACATCATCGCCCACCACGGGTTCGCCTCCTACTTCCTCACCGTCGCCCAGGTGGTCGACGACGTCCGGGACATGGGCATCCGGGTGGCCGCCCGGGGGTCCGGGGCCGGATCGCTCGTCAATCACCTGCTCGGCATCGCGCACGCCGACCCGATCGAGCACCGGCTGCTGATGGAGCGGTTCCTGTCGAAGGAGCGGGTCGTGCTGCCCGACATCGACATCGACGTGGAGTCCGCGCGCCGGCTGGAGGTGTACCGCAAGATCATCGACCGGTTCGGCGCCGAGCGGGTCGCGACCGTCGCGATGCCGGAGACGTACCGCGTGCGGCACGCGATCCGGGACGTGGGGGCCGCCCTGTCCATGGACCCGGCCGAGATCGACCGGGTCGCCAAGTCCTTTCCGCACATCCGGGCGCGGGACGCCCGGGCCGCGCTGGAGGAGCTGCCCGAGCTGCGCGCGCTGGCGGGGGAGAAGGAGAGGTACGGCAGGCTGTGGGAGCTGGTCGAGGCGCTGGACGCCCTGCCGCGCGGGGTCGCCATGCACCCGTGCGGGGTGCTGCTGTCCGACGCCTCCCTGCTCGCGCGCACGCCGGTCGTGCCGACCAGCGGTGAGGGCCTGCCGATGTCGCAGTTCGACAAGGACGACGTCGAGGACCTCGGGCTGCTCAAGCTGGACGTGCTGGGCGTGCGGATGCAGTCGGCCATGGCGCACGCGGTGGGGGAGGTGGAGCGGGCCACGGGGGAGCGGGTCGAGCTGGACGCCCTGCCTCCGGGGGATCCGGAGACGTACCGGCTGATCCGGTCCACCGAGACGCTCGGCTGCTTCCAGATCGAGTCGCCCGGGCAGCGGGACCTGGTGGGGCGGCTGCAGCCGGCCACCTTCCACGACCTCGTCGTCGACATCTCGCTGTTCCGTCCCGGGCCGGTCGCCGCCGACATGGTGCGGCCGTTCATCGAGGCCCGGCACGGACGGGCGCCCGTCCGCTACCCGCACCCGGATCTGGAGGGGCCGCTGAAGGAGACGTACGGGGTCGTCGTCTTCCACGAGCAGATCATCGACATCGTCGACATCATGACCGGCTGCGGGCGCGGTGAGGCCGACCGGGTGCGGCGCGGGCTGTCCGACCCGGAGTCGCAGGGGCGCATCAAGGTGTGGTTCGCCCAGCACGCGGCGGTGAACGGCTATGACGCGGAAACGATTCAGCGGACCTGGGAGATCGTCGAGGCCTTCGGCAGCTACGGCTTCTGCAAGGCGCACGCGGTCGCCTTCGCCGTACCGACCTACCAGTCGGCGTGGCTGAAGGCGCATCACCCGGCCGCGTTCTACGCGGGCCTGCTCACGCACGACCCCGGCATGTACCCGAAGCGGCTGCTGCTGGCGGACGCGCGGCGGCGCGGGGTGCCCGTGCTGCCGCTGGACGTGAACATGTCGGGCGTCGCACACCGCATCGAACTGGTGTCCGGTAAATGGGGTCTGCGGCTGGCGCTCTCCGATGTGCACGGCATCAGCGAGGCCGAGGCGGCGCGGATCGCCGAGGGGCAGCCGTACGCCTCGCTGGTCGACTTCTGGGAGCGGGCCCGGCCCAGCCGTCCGCTGGCCCAACGGCTCGCGCAGGTGGGCGCGCTGGACGCGTTCGGCGCCAACCGCCGGGACCTGCAACTGCACCTGACCGAGCTGCACCGGGGCGCGCGGGGTGCGGGCGGCGGCCAGCTGCCGCTGGCCGGCGGGCGGAAGACGGCCCCGGCCGGGCTGCCCGACCTCACCTCCTCGGAGCGGCTCAGCGCCGAACTGGGCGTGCTGTCCATGGACGCCTCGCGCCATCTGATGGACGACCACCGGCAGTTCCTCGACGAGCTGGGCGTGGTGCCGGCACGCCGGCTGCGCGAGGCCCGGCACGGGGAGACGGTGCTGGTCGCGGGCGCCAAGGCGGCCACCCAGACGCCGCCGATCCGGTCCGGCAGGCGGGTCATCTTCTCCACCCTGGACGACGGCACGGGCCTGGTCGACCTCGCCTTCTTCGACGACTCCCACGACGCCTGCGCCCACACCGTCTTCCACTCCTGGCTGCTGCTGGTGCGCGGGGTGGTGCAACGGCGCGGCCCGCGCAGCTTCAGCGTGGTCGGCTCCGCCGTCTGGAACCTCGCCGACCTGCTCGACGTGCGCCGGGAGGAAGGTCTTGAAGGGGTCGCGGCCCGGCTGGCCGGGGGCGGGGACGCCGGCGGTGGCGACGGTTCCGGTGACGGCGGTGAGGGGGCCGCGCGCCGGCGGCTCGCCGGGTCGGAGGGCGCGCCCGCGCCGGCGGGTTCCGCGGCCCGGGACCCGATGGAACAGCGGAAGATCCGCATGGCCACGGGGTACGAGATGCACCCCTGGGCCGATCTGCGCCCCGCGGGTGAAGGGCCCGCGGCGGGAAGGAAGTTGTGGCACCAGAGTCCGGGGAGTGCGGGATGACCATCCTCTGCGTACGTTTCCAGCTGCCTCCGACGCGCGAGGCCGACCTGCCCCAGCTGATCGGGATGCTGGAGGAGTTCACCCCCGTCGTCCAGGCCCTGCCGCCGGACGGGGCGCTGGCCGACCTGCGCGGTGCCGAGCGGTACTTCGGGCGGGACGCCGTCGAACTGGCCTCGGTCATCCGGGTGCGCGCCCTCGCCCTGTACGGCGTCGACTGCGTGATCGGCGCGGGGCCCGGGCCGATGCTGGCCAAGGTGGCGCTGCGCTACGCCGTGCCCGGGGTGACGTGCGCGGTGCCCGAGGAGCCCGCCGCCATCGCGGCGTTCCTCGCGGACAAGCCCGTCGCCGCGCTGCCCGGCGTGGGTGCCGCGACCGCCCGCACCCTGGCCGAGTACGGCCTCGACACCCTCGGCCTGGTCGCCGCCGCACCGCTGTCCACGCTCCAGCGGCTGGTCGGCGCGAAGGCGGGCCGCGAACTGCGCGAGAAGGCGGGCGGCCTCGACCGCGGCCGGGTCGTGCCGAACGCCGTCTCCCGGTCCCTCGCCACGGAACGCCCCTTCGGACGCGACGAACTGGACCCGGACCGGCACCGCCGGGCACTGCTGTCGGCCGCCGAGGAGATCGGCGCCCGGCTGCGCGCCCTGGAGAAGGTCTGCCGCACGCTCACCCTGACCATGCGCTACGCCGACCGCAGCGCCACCACCCGCAGCCGCACCCTGACCGAGCCGACCGCGCACTCCCCGGCGCTGACCAGGGCCGCGTACGGCATGTACGAGGCGCTCGGGCTGCAGCGCGCCCGGGTCCGGGCGATCGCCCTGCGCGCCGAGGGGCTCGCCCCCGCCGACCAGGCCGCCCACCAGCTGACCTTCGACCCCGTGGACGAGAAGGTCCGCCGCATCGAGGAGGTCGCGGACCGCGCGCGGGCGAAGTTCGGGCCGCGGGCGGTGATGCCCGGGGGGTTGGGGGGCCTGGCGGCGTAGATCCCTCCAGCTGAGGGGTCAGCTGGCCCACGGTGGCGTGATGCGAGTACCGTCGGCCAGCCGTGCCTCCAGGCCGATCGAGGTGGTGACCCAGGAGTACGCGGTCACTCTGCTCGCCGTCACCGGCGGGCTCACGCATCGCATCCACGAGGGGCGTTGTCCGAGGCAGCGCAGCCACCGTATTCACCGGACGAGGTGGACCGCATGGTGGCTGCCCGGATGGCCCGGCAGTCGGTCTTCGAACGGGATCCGGCCCCGCCGGCGCGTTACGTCCTGGAGGAGGCGGTTCTGCGTCGGCGGGCCGGGGCGTCGTCGCCCGCGGCTTCGAGGGGCTGCGGCCCGCGCACGGCTTCGCCTTCGCCCGGCTCGCCCCGGACGGCGCGACCGTCACCGACCTGGCCGCCCACCTCGGGGTGACCAAGCAGGCGGCCAGCCAACTCGTCGACGAGATGGTCCGCAAGGGGTACGCCGAGCGCCGGCCGCACCCCGAGGACGCCCGGGCCCGGCTGGTCGTACTGACCGGGCGCGGGTGGGAGTGCACACGCGCGGCGGAGGAGGCGGCCGCCGAGGCCGTCCGCGCGTGGGGCGCTGCGCTGGGGGAGCCCGAACTGCGCGGGTTGCGCGAGCAGTTGCTGCGGATCGCGCCCCGCGGGCCCCTGCGCCCCGCCTGGTGACGGAGTGGCGGTCGGCACCGGTCGGCGCCGCGAGTTTTTACTGACGCGTAACTTCCCAGTCCGACTACTCGCCCGTAACTTGACGAGTGAACAGCATCCCGTGATCCGGATCACAGGGCGTCGTGCCGTCGCACCTCCCTTGAGCCGCAAGGAGATCACCCGATGCTGCCCTGGAAACGTGTGCTCAGACCCCTGGCCGCGCTGCTGCTGACCGCCGCGGCCGTCACCGTCCCCGCCACCACCGCCCGGGCCTCCGGCGCCCCGGGCTCCGGCTGGAACGACTACTCCTGCAAGCCCTCCGCCACCCACCCCCGCCCCGTCGTCCTGGTCCACGGCACCCTCGGGAACTCCGTCGACAACTGGCTGGGCCTCGCCCCCTACCTCACGGTCCGCGGCTACTGCGTCTTCTCCCTCGACTACGGACAGTTGGAGGGTGTCCCCTTCTTCCACGGCCTCGGGCCCGTCGAGAAGTCCGCCGCGCAGCTCAGGGACTACGTCGACCGCGTGCTCGCCGCGACCGGCGCCGCCGAGGCCGACCTCGTCGGTCACTCGCAGGGCGGCATGATGCCCCGCTGGTACCTGCGCTTCCTCGGCGGAGCCGCCAAGGTGAACGCCCTCGTCGGCATCGCGCCCAGCAACCACGGCACCGACCTCAACGGCCTCACCCGCTTGCTGCCCTACTTCCCCGGAGCCGCCGGCCTGCTCTCGAAGAACACGCCCGCCCTCGCCGACCAGGTCACCGGCTCCGACTTCCTCGAGAAGCTCAACGCCGGCGGCGACACCGTCCCCGGCGTGCGCTACACGGTCATCGCCACCCGGTACGACGAGGTCGTCACCCCGTGGCGCAGCCAGTACCTGAGCGGGCCGGACGTGCGCAACGTCCTGCTCCAGGACCTGTGCCCCCTGGACCTGTCCGAGCACGTGGCCGCCGGACTGTTCGACCGGATCGCCTTCCACGAGGTGGCCAACGCCCTCGACCCGGGCCGCGCCACACCCACCACCTGTGCTTCCGCGTTCAGCTGACACGTGTCAGGGAAACGTTTCGGGGCCTGTCCGGCCTGAGCCGCCGGACAGGCCCCGAGTCCCGGGGTCAGAGGCCGTGCCGCCCGCCGCTCACCGTCCGGCGCCGGGCCGACAGGAACAGGGCGGAAGCACCCAGTGCCAGGGCCGCCGCGCCGCCGATCGCTACGTACGGGGTGCTGTCGTCACCGCCGGTCTCGGCGAGGCTGGTGGCGGCACCGGCGGCCTTCGGCTCGTTGGGGGCGGGAGCGGCCGCCTCCGGCTCGTCCGCGGTGGTGTCCTTCGCGGCAGCGGCGGGCTCGGCCGAGGTGCTGGGGTCGTCGTCGCCGTGCCCGCCGTGCTCGATCGTCGACTTGTCGTTGCCCTGCTCGATCTGCTCCTCGGTGGGAGCGGAGGCGGACGGAGCCGGCGCGGCACCGCCGCCGGACGGCTCGCCCTCGCCCGCCGAGTCGCCGCCCCCGGCCACCGCACCGCCGCCGAAGCTGACGTCCGAGCAGGAGTAGAACGCCTCCGGGCTGTCCGAACGCTGCCAGACCGCGTACAGCACGTGCTTGCCGGACCGCTCGGGCAGACTGCCGGAGAAGGTGTAGAAGCCGCCCTTGGCCGCCGGGTCGGTGGAGGTCGCCACGGGGTTTTGCAGGTCCAGGTCGCCCCAGGCGAGCGGCTTGGCCGGGTCGTGGCCGGGCTTGGTGATGTACACCTTGAAGGTGCCCTTGTGCGGGGCCGTCACGCGGTACTTGAAGGTGTGCGCGCCGCTCTTCACGGCGGTCGAGGGCCAGTCGGCGCGGGCCAGGTCGAGTCCCTTGAACTGCTCGTTGTTCGCGCTGCACAGCTTGCCGTCCGGTATGAGCTGCTGGTGGCGTCCGCCCGCGTCACCGATGCGGATGCCGTTCCAGTCGTAGAGGGCCTGGGTGCCGCCTGCCGCCACCGCCGCCTTGCACGCGGCCGACTTCGGGCTCTCGGGGCCCTCGGCGTAGCACTGCGAGACCCGGCTGACCGGGTCGCCCATCGAGCCGTGCGCGGCCGCCGGCGGGGCGGTCAGCGCGGTGAGGGCGAGCGGGAGGGCGCCGAGGGCGGCGACACTGGCGACCGTGCGGCGTGCGGGCATGCGGGAACTCCTCGAAACGGTGCGTGGATCAGGGCCGGTCCCGAACGGGCCGAATCCCGTGGGGTGATCCGAAGCTAGCCCCCGGCAGGCGGGAAATCGCCTGCTGAGGGCGGGGGGAGGAGATCCTTATGGTCGCGTTAAGGAAGTGCTCAGCCTGACATCAGGTAGATACCGTCGTGGCCGGGCGATCCGGTGCTCGGCCTCGTGGCCGCCGGGCGTTCGAGGACCATCTCTGCCGCTCAGCTGTCCGGCCACCAGGTGCGGGCGATGTCCTTGCGGACCTCGGGGCGTCCGGCGGGGCGCTCGTCGGCCTCCTCGCGGATCCGGCGGACATCCGTCTTCTTCAGGGGCTTGTGCACGGTGACTCGGCGCATGGCTGCCTCCTTCAGGGGCTACCGGGTTCCGCGTTATCACGGAGGTAGACCTTTCGGGGGAGAGTTCCTCATCGCTCCCGGTCTGTCTGTGGCCGCAGTCACGAATCGGGTGGCAGTGGCGGGTGTCACTCTTGCGCCCATGACGAACGACAGGGACGGCGGCCGGCCGTGACGCGGTGTTCCTCGTCGGTGACGCGGCGGAACCGCCCGATCCGCGCCCTGCGCCACTGGTACGGGCTGCTGCGGCCGGGCGGCCGGGCGGGCGGTGCTGGTCGAGGGCGTGTGGGGGAGTGTCGACCCGGTGGGCATACCGGCCGAGCGGCTCACCGGCCTCCTCGCCCCGATCGCCGGCCGGGTGAGCGTGGAGCGGCTGCCGGGCGACGCGCGGTCGTGGGGCGGGGAGGTGACGGACGAGCGGTACGCGGTGGTCGCGCCGGTGCGAGGTGCCTTCAGGTCAGCAGCGCCGTGAAGTCGCCGCCGCGGGCCAGGGACTCCAGTTCGTCCAGCGCGGCCAGAGCGGCCCGCGCCGCCTCGGGGTCCGTCCCGGCCAGGCCGCTCGCCGCGAACTCGTCCTCGTCCAGACGCCGTACGTCCGTGCCGTCCGCGGAGCGCCACAGGTCCAGATCGAGGTCCTCCACGACCAGCTCGGCACCGGACCGGACGGCCGGGCGCGTGACGTCGCAGTACCAGCCCTTCAGCGCGCCCGCGGCGGAGCGGACCTCCTTGACCGCGTACCAGCGGTCGCGCCAGTAGTACTCGGTGAAGACGTCCCCGGGTTCGAAGCGGACGAACCCGAAGTCACGGATCCCGGAGCCGGCCCACGGGGCGCGGACGGCGAGCCGGTTGCCGTCGTCCGCCAGGAGCTCGCCGGTGTAACGGATCTTCGTGCGGCCCGCCTTCACGAGCACGACGTCCAGCCGCGCGGGGCGGTCAGCCGAGTGCGCGGACATAGCGCACCTCCGTCGCGCCGATCTCGTAGCCGAACCACTTGTTGATGGCGATCATCGGTTCGTTGCCGGTGTCGTTTCCGGTGAACGCCTCCGTGTAGCCGGCGGCGCGCGCCCGGTGCAGGGAGTCGTTCTTGGCGAGCTTCGCCAGGCCCCGGCCGCGGAACTCCCGCGCCGTGCCGGTCATGGCGGTGCCGTAGCGGGTGCCGTCGGTGTGCGCCACGCTGAAGGCGGCCGGACGGCCGTCGACGACGGCGACCGTGGTGAGACCGCGATCGAGGAGCGGATGCCGCCAGGTCTCCTCGAGCCATGCCTCGTAGTCCGTGAACTCCACGTCTATGTCGCCGGGTTCGTCCGTCACCACCTCCGCGTCCAGCTCGAACAGCGGGCGCGGGTCGTCCGCGTAGTCGGCGGCGGTGCGCAGCTCCACGCCGGCCGGCGGGTCCTGGCGGGGCGGCAGCGTGCCGGCGGTCAGGTCGAGGCGCAGGAAGTAGGCGGACCGGCTGGCCCGGAACCCGTTCCGCTCGGCGAAGGCGCGGTTCTCCGGCTCGTCCAGCACCCAGGCGAACAGCTTCGTGACACCCAGCGCCGCGAGGCGCTCCTCGGCGGTGCGCAGCAGGAGCGAACCGGCGCCGCGGCGCCTGCGGTCGGGACGCACGTAGATGTTCGCGGAGCCCTGGCCGGGCTCCGGGCTGTCATGGGCGACACTGACCTGGGCCGTGCCGATGATCTGCCCGTCCTCCTCGGCGACGAGCTGGGTGAAGTGGGCGTCCGGATGGGCATGGGTCAGGGTGTGCACCACGGACTCGGGCGTGGAGAGCATGTAGGGGAGGGCGAGGCGGCGGGTGGTGGAGAACCCCTCGGCGTCGGCTCGGACATCGGGTCGCAGGTCGCGCACGATCACGGTCATGGAGGCGCACGCTACGTGGGGCCCGCCCCGGGGTGCCTCTCATTTTCCGTCCCGTGCGGGACAATCGGCCCTGTGACCTTGAAGATCGACATCGATGACAGCGCCCCGCCGTACGAGCAGGTGCGGGCGCGGATCTCCGAGCAGGCCCGGTCGGGTGAACTGCCGGTGGGCTACCGGCTGCCGACCGTGCGGGGACTGGCCGAGTCGCTGGGCCTGGCGGCGAACACGGTCGCCAAGGCGTACCGCGCGCTGGAGGCGGACGGGGTGATCGAGACGCGGGGCCGCAACGGCACGTTCGTGGCCGCCGCCGGCGCGGCGGCGGACCGGGAACTGGCGGCCGCCGCCCAGGCGTACGTGGAGCGGGCCCGGCGGCTGGGACAAGGGGAGGACGCGGCGCTCGCCGCAGTACGAGACGCCCTGCGGGCGGCCCACGGCGGATAGCGCGACGCGCGCCGGGGCGTCCGGGGGACGGAGTGATGCGAGGGGGGCGTCCTGGAACAGTGCGGCGCGCGGGCAGCGCCCCGGAAACAGCGTGACGTGCGGGGCGGCGCCCGGGACCGTGGACGCGCGGGCCGTCCGGGGGACGGAGTGATGCGCGGGGCCGTCCGGTGGACAGCGTGGCGCGCGGGGCCGCGTCTGGGGAGAGCGCAGCGCGCGGGGCTGCGTCCGGGGGAACAGTGGATGCGCGGGCCGTCCGGGGGACGGAGTAACACTCGCGGGGTGGCGTCTGGGGAGCAGTGCGAGCGGTGCGCGGCGTCCGGGGAAGAGTGCGGCGCGCTGGGCGGCGTCCGGGGGACGGAGTAACACTCGCGGGGTGGCGTCTGGGGAGCAGTGCGAGCGGTGCGCGGCGTCCGGGGAAGAGTGCGGCGCGCTGGGTGGCGTCCGGGGGACGGAGTGACACTCGCGGGGTGGCGTCTGGGGAGCAGTGCGAGCGGTGCGCGGCGTCCCGGGAGCAGTGGGGCGCGCTGGGCAGCGCATGGAGGATGGGGTGGCGCCCCTGGGGAGCGCGCGGGAGCGACGGGTGCTGCCGCGCTCCCTCACGCGTGGGCCAGGTGCTCCGGTGTCCGGGTGATCTCCAGGCCCGCGGACCTCCCCGCCCGCGCGAACGCCATCGCGTCCACCACCGCCGCGCCGCCCGGGTCGTTGTTGAAGTACGCGTAGACGTCCTCGCCGCCCGGCCAGGTCGTCGCGATGCGGTCGAGCCAGGTGGCGAGGGAGCGGCGGCCGTAGCGGGGCCACGGCCGGGCGCGGCCCTGGTGGAAGCGGACGTAGCCCCAGTCGGCCGTGCGCCACAGCGGCGTCGCGGGTCGGGCCAGGACGTCGGCCCAGCACAGGGCGGCGCGCCGGGACTCCAGGACCGCGCGGACCTCCGGCGTCCACCAGGAGTCGTGACGGGGCTCGACCGCGACCCGGGCCGAGGGCGGGAAGCAGGCCAGACAGGCGTCGAGCAGACCCGGGTCGGCGCGCAGGTTGGGCGGGAGCTGCAGGAGCACCGGGCCCAGGCGGTCGCCGAGGCCCGCCGCGTGGGTCATCAGCCGGTGCACCGGCTCCTCGGGCTCCTTCAGCCGCTTGATGTGGGTCAGGTAGCGGCTCGCCTTGACCGCCACGACGAAGTCCGGCGGCACCCGGCCCCGCCAGTCCTCGAAGGTCTCCCGGGCCGGCAGCCGGTAGAAGGCGTTGTTGATCTCGACGGTGGCGAAGTGCCCCGCGTACTCCTCCAGCCAGAGCCGCACCGGCAGCCCGGCCGGGTACAGGACGTCCCGCCAGTCCTTGTACTGCCATCCGGACGTGCCGACGAACAGGGTCATGGATCCATCAAAACACCGGCGGACGCCGACCTCCTACAGATACAGGCCCGCGTCGGTGCCCCCGCGCGGCTCGGGCAGCGACGTCGGGGACGTGCCCCGGCGCAGCGCGTACAGCTCCGCCAGCGTCGCGCCCTCGCGGCCCACGCCGTCCTCGCGGCCCAGCCAGCCCACCGCCTCCGCGCGGGTCAGCGGACCCACCTCGATCCGGGCCAGGCAGCGGCCCGGTCGGACGACCGCGGGGTGCAGGCGCTCCAGGTCCTCGTTGGTGGTCACGCCGACCAGGACGTTGCGGCCCTGGCCGAGCAGACCGTCGGTCAGGTTCAGCAGCCGCGACAGGGCCTGGCCCGCCGTGTGCTTGGCCTCCCCGCGGATCAGCTCGTCGCAGTCCTCCAGGAGCAGCAGCCGCCAGCGGCCCTTGCCCGTCGCGTCCTCCTCGCCGATGGCGATGTCCATGAGGTAGCCGACGTCGGAGAAGAGCCGCTCGGGGTCCAGGACGCAGTCCACCTGGCACCAGTCGCGCCAGGACCGGGCGAGCGTGCGCAGTGCCGACGTCTTGCCCGTCCCGGGCGGGCCGTGCAGCAGGAGCAGCCGGCCCGCGATGTCCTCGGGCGTCGTCTTCATCAGCCGGTCCATCGCGTCCGCCACCGGCGCGGTGTAGTTGGGCCGGACCTCCTCCCAGGTGCCCGCCGCGATCTGGCGGGTCGTGCGGTGCGGGCCGCGGCGGGGCGAGACGTACCAGAAGCCCATCGTGACGTTCTCCGGCTGCGGTTCGGGCTCGTCCGCCGCGCCGTCCGTGGCCTGGCCCAGGACCTTCTCGGCCAGCTCCGCGCTGGTGGCCGTCACCGTGACGTCGGCGCCCCGGTTCCAGCGGGACACCAGCAGCGTCCAGCCGTCGCCCTCCGCCAGCGTCGCGCTGCGGTCGTCGTCCCGGGCGACGCGCAGCAGCCGGGCACCGGACGGCATCAGCGTCGCCCCGGAGCGGACCCGGTCGATGTTCGCCGCGTGGGAGTACGGCTGCTCGCCCGTCGCGAAGCGGCCGAGGAACAGCGCGTCGACGACATCGGACGGGGAGTCGGAGTCGTCGACGTTGAGCCGGATCGGCAGCGCCTCGTGCGGGTTGTCAGACATGCCGACATGATCCGGCACGGGAGCGCCGCGTGCACCCGGTTTCCCGGTGCACGCGGCATGTCGTCCGCGCGCGGGTCAGCCGCCGGAGCGGGCGAGCAGCCGGCGCGCCTGCCGGGTCCTGCGGACCAGCGCGTACCCCTTGGTCAGGGCCCGGTCCCGGGCGAAGGCCCGGCCGATCGCGCGGCCCTCCACCACCCGCTCGAACTCCTCGACGCCGGTGCTGCGCCGCACCGTCACGCGCCGCAGGGCGTACGGCCCCTGCGCCCGGCGCGCGAGGCCGTTGCCGACGGCGAGGGCCTGGGCGTACCCCGTCTCGCGCACCGCCTGCCGGACCCGGCGGCTGGAGTAGCCGTAGGGGTAGGCGAACGAGGCCGGGACCGTGCCCAGTTGGTCCGAGACGATCTCCTTGCAGTGGATCAGCTCGAACCGCAGGGTCGCTTCGGAGACCTGGTCGAGCTGCGGGTGGCTGTGGCTGTGCCCGCCGATCTCCACGCCCGCGGCGGCGAGGTCGCGGACCTGGTCCCAGTCGAGCATGGTGTCCAGGCCGCCCCCGGTGTCGTACGGCCCCTTGAGCCACCCGGTCGAGACGAACAGGGTGGCCGGGAAACCGTGCTTGGCGAGGGCGGGCAGGGCGTAGCGGTGCACGCCCTCGTAGCCGTCGTCGAAGGTGATGAGGACCGGCCGGCCGGGCAGCGGACGCCCGGAGCGCCAGCGGGCCGCGAGGTCGGCCGTGGTGAGCGGGGTCAGGCCCCGGTCCGCCAGCACCGCCATCTGCTCGGCGAAGGCCTGCGGGGTCACGGACAGGGCGCGGGTCGCCTCGTTCGGGTCGGTGGCGACCGCGTGGTACATCAGGATCGGTACGCGGGTGTCGTCACTCACGGGCCGTCACCTCCGCCCCGGGTCCCCGGGGCGGCACCTGGAACGTGGTGCCGCCGCGGCGGGCCCGGACGCTGCCGACGACGTATCCGCCCGCCGCCGTCAGCACCCCGGCCACGATCGCGCCCGCCCGCCCCGCGCCCCCGGGCCGGGCCAGCAGGGCGTCCCGCAGCCCCCGGGCCACCCCGGCCGGGAGCACGCGGGTGGCGTACCGGCGTTCGGACTCCAGGCCCTTGTCCGCGCCGACGCTGCGCGCCACCAGGGCCTTGGACAGGCCCTCGGCGTAGGTGCGCGAGCGGAAGTAGCGGAAGTGCTCGCGGACCTCGGGCACCCGGTGGTGGATGACGGCCCGGTCGTCGATCAGCAGCACCGCGTCGGGCCGGGCGCGGCTGAGGCGGATGCACAGCTCCGTCTCCTCGCAGCCCAGCGGGCGTCTGTCGCCGTCCCTGCCGATGCCGGTGGCGAAGCCGCCCGCCGCGTCGAAGGCGCTGCGCCGGAACGAGGCGTTGCCGCCCAGCACGTTGCGCACCCGGACCCGTCCGCGCGGCAGGCCCCGGTAGGTGCAGCCCACCACCCAGTCGAACTCCTCCGGGAACCAGGCGGGGCGCCGCCCCGACGCCCACACCGGCACCGTGCGCCCGCCGACCGCCAGCACGCGCGGGTCCCCGTACGCCTCGGCGAGATGCCGCAGCCAGTCGCGCTCGGCCACGGCGTCGTCGTCGAGGAACGCCACGATCTCGCCGCGCGCGGCGGCGATGCCCGTGTTGCGGCCGGCGGACAGGCCGCGGGGGCCCGCGTTGGCGAGCACCCGCACCTCGTCGGCTTCCTTGTACTCCTTGCCGAGACGGTCCAGCAGGGCCTGGTTGTGGTCGACGACCAGCAGCGTCTCCAGGGCCGGCCGGGACTGCGCCCGCACCGAGGAGACCGCGGCGAGGATGTCCTGCCAGCGGTCCTCGGTGTAGGCGCAGATCACGACGGAGACGTCGGGACCGCTCAACGCGCCTCTCCCCGCACGGCGTCGAGCATCGGCGACGGGGAGGAACGGCGGCGCAGCGCACGGCGGTTGGAGCGCTCGTGCAGGATCACCCGCAGCACGCGCAGCCCGTCCCGCACGGCCCGCAGGTTGCTGGTGCCGTGGATGCGCAGGTACTCGTGGCTCGGGATCTCCTGCACCTTGAGCCCGGCCTTGACGACCCGGATGTTCATCAGGGTCTCGACCTCGAAGCCGGTGCAGTCCAGGTCGATCTTGTCGAGGCAGTGCCGCCAGAAGGCGTTGTAGCCGTAGCACAGGTCGGTGTAGCGGGCGCCGAACTTGCGGTTGACGACCGCGCACAGCGCCCAGTTGCCCATCTTGCGGATGAAGGTCATGTCGTCGGTGCCGCCGCCGTTGGCGAAGCGGGAGCCCTTGGCGAAGTCGGCGCCCGAGACCAGGGCGGAGACGTAGGACAGGATCTCGCCGCCGTCGGCCGAGCCGTCGGCGTCGACCATCACGATGATGTCGCCGGTGCAGGCCTGGAAGCCGGTGATCAGCGCGTCGCCCTTGCCCTTGCCGCGCTGCTCGACCACCTTGACCCCGGGCCACAGCCCGCGGGCCACCTCGACGGTGTCGTCGGTGGAGTTGCCGTCGACCAGGACCACCTCGTGGATCCAGTCGGGCAGGGTCTTGAAGACGTACGGAAGGTTCTCCGCCTCGTTCATGGCCGGGATGACCACGCTCACCGGCGGGGCTATCGCCAGGTGCGAGGAGACGGGCCGGTACTTGGCTGCGGTCGGCGGATGCTCCTCCGTCACGGCCGGCTGCAGGACTGAGCTCATGAGTCTGGTCCCTCTCGTCCGGTGGACCGCCCCCCCAGGGCAGTCCGGATCCAGTCCGGTTCGAAAGGGGGGTTCTCTCACCCGGGGCACGCCGAGATGGAGCTCCGGCACGCCGGGTGAGCTGGCAAAGCTGGCCGGCCCCCGGAAAACGGCAGCCGACCGCGCGGCACGGCCCGGAGACAGTTGCGGTCACCGGGCACGGCACCCCCCTACCGCGCCCCGCGCCGGTACGTCGCGGTCCTTGAGCCCTCCCCTAGAGCCGCGTACTGACGGACCGATGCGGGTGAGATGTATGACGGTATTGACGATTGAACCCGTATGGCAAGACCTGGAACGGCCTCTCACGTTTTTGTTGTTTTGTTCGTTGCGGCAGGTGTTTCGGGTGACGCAAGTTGACCGGTTCTCGTCCCATAAAAGGCGGTTCCCCGGCAGGCGCGTCACGCCTGCCGGGGAACGGTCGTTCAGCTGTTCGTGCTCACGGTACGAGCTGCAGCAGCCGGTTCGGGGAGCCGGAACCCGCGCTCGTGACCTTTCCGGTGACGGCGCCGGCCACCAGGGCCGAGGCGACCTGGGCCGGGGTGGAGGCGGTGTGGCCTGCCAGGTAGACCGCCGCCGCCCCCGCGACGTGCGGGGCCGCCATCGAGGTGCCGGAGATGGTGTTGGTGGCGGTGTCGCTGGTGTGCCAGCCGGCCGTGATGGAGGAGCCGGGCGCGAAGACGTCCAGGGCCGAGCCGTAGTTGGAGTAGCTCGCCTTGGCGTCGGTGCTGGTGGTGGCCCCCACCGTGATCGCCTCGGCGACCCGGGCCGGGGAGGACGAGGACGCGGTGGTGCTGCTGTTGCCCGCGGCGACGGCGTAGGTGACGCCGCTGGCTATGGAGTTGCGGACGGCCGTGTCGAGGGCGGTGGAGGCGCCGCCGCCGAGCGACATGTTGGCGACCGAGGGGCCGGAGTGGTTGCGCGTCACCCAGTCGACGCCCGCGATCACGCCGGCCGTGGTGCCGGAGCCGCTGTTGTTCAGCACGCGCACGCCCACGATCCTCGCCTTCTTGGCGACGCCGTAGGTCGAGCCCGCGATCGTGGTGGCCACGTGGGTGCCGTGGCCGTTGCCGTCGGAGGCGTTGGTGTCGCCGTCGACGGCGTCGTAGCCGTGGGCCGCACGGCCGCTGATCTGCTGGTGGGTGATGCGCACACCGGTGTCGATCACGTAGACCGTCACGCCGCTGCCCGCGCTGTCCGGGTAGGTGTACGTGCCGGAGAGCGGGAGCGAGGCCTGGTCGATGCGGTCCAGGCCCCAGGGGGCGTTGGTCTGGGTGGCGGCGAGCGTGACGCGCTGGTTCTGCTCGACGGAGGCCACCGCCGGGTCGGCGGCCAGCCGCCGGGCCTCGGTGGCGGAGAGCTCGGCGGAGTAGCCGTTCAGCGCCGCGCCGAACGTCTTCTCGACCGTGCCGCCGTACTCCTTGACCAGGCCCTTGCCGGCGGCCGAGGACGCCTTCAGGCCCGCGCTCTTGCTGAGCGTGACGATGTAGCTGTCCTTGATCGCGGCCGGGGAGTCCGCGGCGAGCACCCGGCCCTCGGCGGGGGAGGCCTGGGCGGGGAGGGCCGTGAGGCCTCCGACGAGGGCGGCGGCCGCCGCCAGGGTGGTCGCGGCGGATCCGAGTCTCTTGCTGCGCAGTTGTGCCATTACGAGGGAGTCCTCCTCTAGGCGGCGCGTGCCTGGGTGGGGCGCGCGTCATGTGGGGGATGTGCGCGTGCTCGCACACACGGCCGAGGAGCGTCGCGTTCCGCTCCCGGCCGGAGTACAGCGTCGACCCTCCACCGGCGTAGGACAAGGGACTTGAGCGATCGTCAACAAATCTGTCATGAGCACGCAACAGTGGGCGCCGGATGTGTGACCGCAAGTGCGGTGAACGCGCCACGTGCCGTGAAAAGGGCCGAAAAGGCTTGGCATGGACACTTCCTGTCAACACGCGTAGCTGCTACGACGGTTATGGCAGAGATCCTGCTAAAGGGAGGTTCCATGAGACGTTCCCGATTTGTCGTCCTCGTGAGCTCGCTCCTCCTCGCCGCCGGCACCGCCCTCACCGGGGCAGCCACGGCGCAGGCGTCCTCACTCGCCCCAACTGGCGGCTACGTGGCCCTCGGTGACTCCTACTCCTCGGGAGTCGGAGCCGGCAGCTACATCAGCTCCAGCGGCGACTGCAAGCGCAGCACGAAGGCCTACCCCTACCTCTGGGCCGCCGCCCACTCACCCTCGACCTTCGATTTCACCGCCTGCTCCGGCGCCCGAACGGGTGATGTTCTCTCCGGACAGCTCGGCCCGCTCAGCGCCGCCACCGCCCTCGTCTCCGTCAGCGTCGGCGGCAACGACGCCGGATTCGCCGACGTCATGACGACCTGTGTGACCCAGTCCGACAGCGCCTGCATCTCCCGCATCAACACCGCCCGCGCGTACGTCGACTCCACGCTGCCCGGCAAACTCGACAGCGTGTACTCGGCGATCCGCTCCAAGGCGCCGAGCGCCCGGGTCGTCGTCCTCGGCTACCCCCGGTTCTACAAGCTCGGCACCACCTGCCTCGGTCTGTCCGAGGCCAAGCGCAAGGCCATCAACGACGCCTCCGACCACCTGAACACCGCCATCGGAAAGCGCGCCGCGAACCACGGCTTCGTCTTCGGCGACGTCCGCCCCGCCTTCACCGGCCACGAGATCTGCTCCGGCGACTCCTGGCTGCACAGCGTCAACTGGCTCAACATCGGCGAGTCCTACCACCCCAAGGCCCCCGGCCAGTCGGGCGGCTACCTCCCCGTGCTCACCGCCAACGACTGACCGCCTAGCCGGACCCGGACCCGCCGTCCGGGTCCCCTGCCGTGCCCGAAGGAGAAGGGGAGGCCCCGCCCGTCGGGGTCTCCGTCTCGCACATGATCGAGAACGGCACCGACTCGGACGTCGTCCGCACCGGTTCCCGCACCTCGACGGCGATCTCGTTCTCGAACGTGCCGGATCGCTCCTCGATCGTGACCGTCACCGTGTCCTGCCTCGTCCGGCCGCCGCCCTCGGGGAACGACGCCGTCTTCCAGCCCCCGTCCAGTACCGAACCGTCCCCCGTCACCCAGCGGTAGCGCACCTCGGCCGGCAGCCGACCCACCGTGAGCGTCGCCGCGAACCTCGGCGCCCGCGCGGACGGCGGCGGGCACGGGCCCGTGTAGTCCGTGCGCGCACCCTCCAGCGCGACGCGCACCGACTGCGGCGGCGGACTGCTCCGCTCACTCTCGCTCACGCTCTCGCTCGGCGTCGGGGAGGGACTGGGCTTCCCGCTCCCCGTGTTCCGCGGCGGTTCCCCCGTCCCGGCGGGCGTACTCGCTCCCGCGTCCCGGTCGCCGCCGTCCCCGCCCGAGTCGTTCAGCAGCGCGTACGTCAGCCCGCCCACCGCGAGCGCCAGCGCCACTACGCCCGCGGCCAGCACCCGGCCCGCCCGCCGGTCGCGGCCCCGGCCGGCGTCAGGCGTCGTCGCCCCGCCCGAGCCGGATGCCGCCGGCTGCCCGGCGTAAGGCGTCGGTGGCGTGGGAGAGGGTTCCGGACGGGCCGCCACGGTCGGCCGGTACGGGACCGCCCGCACGGTGTCCGCGCGGGGCGAGCCGCCCGCGCCGATCACGCGCAGCTCCTGCTCGGCCCGCTCGGCCGGCAGCCGCTGCTCAGGCTCCTTGCGCAGCAGGCCCTCGATCACCGGGGCGAGCGGCCCGGCCCGGTACGGCGGCGGCAGTTCCTCGTCCACGATCGCGCGCAGCGTGCTCAGCGGGGTGTCGTGGCGGAAGGGCGAGTGGCCCTCCACCGCCGCGTACAGCAGCACACCGAGCGACCACAGGTCGGACTCGGGGCCCGGCGTGCGCCCCAGCGCGCGCTCCGGGGCGAGGAACTCGGGCGAACCGATCACCTCGCCGGTCATGGTGAGCGCCGAACTGCCCTCCACCATGGCGATGCCGAAGTCGGTGAGCACGATCCGGCCGTCGTTGGCGATCAGCACGTTGGCCGGTTTCACGTCCCGGTGCAGCACCCCGGCCGCGTGCGCGGCCCGCAGCGCGGCCAGCACCTCGGCGCCGATGTGCGCGGCCCGCTGCGGCGACATCGGGCCCTCGGCGTCCAGGACCTCGGCCAGGGACAGGCCCCGGACCAGCTCCATGACGATCCAGGGCCGGCCCTCGTCCGTCGCCACGTCGTACACCGTGACCACGTTCCGGTTGGCCACCCGGGCCGCCGCCCACGCCTCCCGCTCCAGCCGGGCGTACATCCGCCGCACGTCGTCGCCCCCCAGACCGGCCGGGGCGCGCACCTCCTTGACGGCGACCTCGCGGTGCAGCAGCTCGTCGCGGGCGCGCCACACCGTGCCCATGCCGCCCTCGCCGAGCGGTGCCAGGAGCCGGTAACGGCCCGCGATCACCCGCTCATGGCCCGGTTCTTCGGACACGGCGCCCCCATTCGCAGCCGGGCGGAATCGCCCTGAGATCTGTCTTCCCCAGGACGGGGGACTTCCTCACGAACGTAACTCAGCCCAGTGCGGATGCCGCCCCCCTGAACACGAGTCCGGCCCCGAGAACGACGACGGCGAAGGCCGAGCCCAGCGGGGCGGTCCGGCGCACCAGGGCCGCCAACGGGCCCGCCGTCCAGCGGGGGCGCCGGCCCAGCACCCGGGTCATGCCGCTGCCGGCCTTGACGACGGCGTACCCGGCGGCGGTGAGGGTGAGGGCCAGGCCCACGCCGTAGGCCACGACGAGCAGCAGGCCGAACCAGGCCTGTCCGAGCGCCGCGGCACCGACCAGCACCACCACGGCCGAGGGGCTGGGCACCAGCCCGCCCGCGAAGCCCATGAGGATCGTGCCGCGCAGGGTCGGGGCGACGGGATGGCTGTGTGTGAACCCGCCATGGGTGTGCTCGACCGTGTGGGGGTGGGAGTGGGGATGGGTGTGGTCGTGCGGGTGGGTGTGGCCGTGGTCGTGGTGATCATGACTGTGGTCGTGCTCGTGGTCGTGATCGTGGTCGTGGCGGTGGTGACCGTCGTGCCCGTGCCCGCCGTGCCCGCCGTGGTCGTGGCCGGGGGCGTGCAGGTGGGTGTGCGCGCGGTTGCGCAGGGCGCGGCGGACCAGGCCGGCGCCCGCCAGGGTCACCAGGACGCCGCTGGCGACGCCGAGCCAGGCGATCACCGACGGGGCCGCCGCGGAACCGGCCGTGACCAGGAGGCCCAGGGCGACCACGCCGAGCGTGTGGGTGACCGTCACCGAGGCGGCCATGGGCAGGACGTCCTTCATCCGGGCCCGGCCGCCCCGGGCCGCCGCCGTCGCGGCCATGAGGGTCTTGCCGTGGCCCGGGGCGAGCGCGTGCATCGCGCCGAGGACCACGGCGATGCCGAGGGCCAGCGCGGCGAAGCCGGCCGTGAGGTCGTGCCGGGCGACCAGCTCGTCGAGGGCGCGCGTCCAGCGGTCGGCGCCGCGCGGCAGCACCGAGGCCGCGGGGGCGTCCGACTCGTCGGCGGCCAGGGCCGGACCGCCCGGGCGGATCCGCAGCGCGGCCGAGGCCGTGTCGGCCGGGGAGGACAGCAACTCCTCCGGGTAGCGGGTCAGTGCGCCCGAGATCGACGTCTCCGGCACGTCCGACGCGATGAGCGTCATCCGGTCGCCGCGGGCCGTGATCTCCCGCCAGCCCGGTCCCGAGGAGGCGCCCGCGCCCCGGAAGCCGAGCGCCACGGACTCGCGGTCCGAGGGGAGGGGAGCGGTCAGCGCGCACTCCACCCGAAGCGTGTCGAGCCCCGCCTGTCCGGGCCGCACGCGCGCGCGGCTGCGTTCGGCGGTCAGGGCGACCGCGCGGCCGTCGACGGTGACGCGGCTGTCCTCGGCGGCGGTGGCGCACCGCTGACGGGCCCACAGCGCCATGCCGAGGCGCTCGATGTCCGGCTTCGCCTGGGTCGCCGGGATCTCGGCGAGGTCCTCGACGTGCCGGACCCGTAGCTCGCCGGGCGCGGCGACCAGGCCGTCGTAGCGGTTGACGGTGAAGTTGCCCAGCGGGTGGGCGCTCGCCGTGGCGGCGGGCAGCAGGGTGAGCGCGCAGGCGGCCGTGAGGACGGCGGCGCCGGACGCGAACAGCCGGCGCACGGTCACCGGTTCCCCTCCAGGTCGTCGAGTGCGGTCCGGGCCTCGCGCGCGCCGAGCGGCGAGAAGCCGGGGTTCAGGCCGAGCGCGGCCTTCAGGTGCTCGCGGGCCGCGCGCTCGTTGCCGGTGGCCCGCTCGATGATCCCGCGGTGGTAGAGGAAGGCCGCGTTGCGGTAGCCGGTGGCGGTGGCCCGGCGGGCGTACGGCAGGGCCTCCTCGTCCCGGCCGTTGACGTGCAGGGCCCAGGCGAGGGCGTCGGCGGTGTGCACGCTGTGGCGGCGGTCCCACTCGGCGCGGGCGGCGCGCAGGGCCGCCTTCCGGTCGCCGTGGTCGGCGGCGGCCAGGGCCGTGTCGAGGTCGGCGTTGACCCCGCCCGCCCGGGCGAGGGACGTCCAGGCGTCCACGAGGGCGTACTGGTCGTCGGCCCTGGCCCGGCCGCCGTCCTCGCCACGGGCCTCGTACAGCTCGCCGAGCGCGACGAGCGGGCCGGGCAGCGGGGAGCGCGCGACGACCTGTTCGAGGCCCCGCACGGCGGCCGCCCGGTCGCCGCGCGCGGCCTGGGCGCGGGCACGGCCCTCCAGGGCGGGGAGGTACTCGTCGTCGGCGGCGAGTGCGCGGGCGTAGTGGTCGAGGGCGGTTCCGTACTCGCCCTCGTTCCAAGCGAGTTGACCGAGACTCGTGGCCACGTAGGCGACGTCGGCGGGGGCGCTCGCGGCGTTCAGGGCGCGTTGGAGCACCTCGCGCGCCGTGCGGACGTCGCCACGCAGTTCGTGCACGTACGCGTACCGCGTGAACACCGGCACCCCGGGGCGCCGGTCGTCGGCGGTCCGGGCGGCCTCGGCGGCGTCGTCGTACCGGCCGAGTTCGACGAGCGCGTCGATTCGGGTGCACAGGGCGCGTTCGTTGTAGGGGTTCTGCTCCAGGGCCCGGTCGGCGTCGGCCAGGGCGCCGGGGAAGTCGTGCCGGGCGGCGGCGAGGGCGGCCCGGCCGGCGAGGGCCTGGTCGTTGCCGGGCCGCAGGGCGAGGGAGCGCCGGAGCGCGCGTTCGGCCTGCGGGTAGCGCGAGGGATCGCCCTTGGTGCGGGCCTGCTCGACGTAGGCGACACCGAGGGTGGCCCAGCCGCCGAAGTCCCGTGGCTGGGCCCGTAGATGCCGCTGGAGGGAGGCGATGCCGGAGTCGAGATCGCCCCGGGCGAGAGCACCGGGCGACAGGGCCCCGGCGGCGGACACGGCGACGACGCCGCCGTCCCGGTCGCCCGCGCCCCCGAAGGCCACGGCCCCTCCGGTCAGCGCGACGGCCAGCAGCGCGGCACACCCGGCCAGATGAGCGGCCCGCCGGCGCCGCCCGCCCTCGGCGGCCCGCCGCGGTACGGCCACGCGCCGACCGGGGCCGGGATCGGTGCCGTGGTCGCGGCGAGACTCGGTGTCGGTGTCGGTGTCGGTGTCGGTGCCGCTGCCGCTGCCGTGGGCGCGGCCGGGTTCGGCGTCCCTGCCGGGGGCGTGGGCCTCCGCAGCCCTCCGTGCCGCTGCGCCCGGCTCCGCGTTCATGTCCGGCTCTGCCTCCGTGCCCGGGTCCGCCTCCGGCTCCGGCTCCGTGCCCGGCGACGGTGGCCGGTCGTCGTGCCTGCCCGGTGTGCTGTCGGTCGTACGCGGAGGCATGACTCTCCTCGGTCGGATGTGCGGGTGGGGATGCGGGAGGTGGCGGCGCGGCCCGTGCCGTGGGGGGTGAGGGGACGGGCCGCGCCAGTCGGGAGCGGAACGGGTCAGTACGCCCGGTTCCGCATGCGGCGCCACCACATCAGGGCCGCGCCGACCAGGACGATGCCGCCCGCCCCAGCGCCGGCGGACGCGGCGATCAGGCGCGTGTCGTCCGAGCCCTGCGCGCCGGCCGGCTGGAGCGCGTCGCCCAGCTGGCTGCGGACGTCGTTGCCGCCGTCCACGCCCTTGGCGAGCGGACCGCGCGAACCCTCCGTCGGCAGCGCCAGGTACGGGAAGGACTGCTCGAAGTCCTTGTCGTTCTTGTCGACCGCGTCCCCCAGGTCGTTCTTCGCGCCCAGCAGCTCACCCTCGACGACCTGGAGCGAGGCGTCGATCACGTCGTCGGTGAGGCGGCGGCCGTTCGGGAAGCCCGCGTTGTCACCGTCCAGGACGCCCAGCCGCTTGGGCTCGGCGGCCGGCTTGACGGACGTGTTGAGCCGCAGTTGCTCCGACGGCGTCACGTGCGGCGGCTGGTTGAGGTCCTTGACGCCCTTGAGGAAGACGTCGACCAGGTCGTTGCGCGGCTCGTCCGGGGCCGGGATCTTGTAGATCGCCTCGATGAGCTTCGGCAGCTCCGGGTTGGTGACGTTCTTCAGGAACTGGGCGTCGTCCCGGGGCGCGGACGCGTTGAACCTGTCCTTGTCCTTCAGCGGGTTGACGACCTCGTTGACCAGCGGGTTGCCCAGGCGCGAGACCTGCGAGAAGTAGCCCCGCGCGTTCTTGCGCTGCGTGGTGGACCAGATGCCGACGACCGGCTGGTCGTGCGACTTGGTGAGGAAGCTGCTGGGAACCTGCAGGGCTATGGAGTTGACGTTGTAGCCCTTGAGCGTGTCGTTGCCGACCTCGGAGAGGTTCCCGCCGTACAGCAGGTCGAAGACGCGCAGGTCCAGGAAGAACGGGTCGTCGGCCTGCCCGGCGAACGTCTGGGCGCCCCCCGCCAGCTTGTGCACCGCCTGCTTGCGCAGGGCGGCGTAGTCCGGCATCGAGGCCTTGCCGACGTTCGACGGCGCCACCGGCACGTCGTCGGCCACCTTCGTCTTCGACACCGCCTTGAGGTGCCGCAGCTTGATCAGTTCGAGGTCGTACGTCTGCGTGATGTTGAGGTCCGGGTCGTCGAGGCTCTCGACGGGACCGGTGTTGTAGAGGAACGTCTTGTCGTTCTTCGTGTGGGTGCTGAACGTGTAGCGGAACACCAGGTCTTCCCGCGCGTCCCCGTCGCTGTCGACGCGCAGGTCGTACTGCGCGTCCTCGGCGAAGGTGAAGAAGTTGGGCCCGCCGGCCGGTTCCTCGAAGGGGATCCAGTTGGCGATGATGGTCGTGGTGTCCGGCTTGTCCGGGCTGACGAACGCGTACACGTCCGTGGTGTCGTACTGCGGGGTCCCCGAGATCAGCGGGGCCTCCCGGTGACTGGAGGCGGAGGCCGCCTCCGGTTCCAGCGCGGTCACGCCGGCGGCGGTGAGCCCGCCGGCGGCCAGCGCACCACAGATCGCGGTCGCGATGCTCCCGCGTCCCGCACCGGTCCTGGAGATAGGTGTCATGCCGTCCGTCCTCCGTGCCAACTTGCCTGACACACACCCTTCGGAGCGGTCGGCGAAGCGGATTGGTCGAATCTCAAACGTTCTTACGGCGCGTCTGAAAAGTTGTTTCACCGTCGGCGACCCGCGTTTTCGGCGCGCTGATCCGTAACCCCATCCGGAGGTGTGTGCGTTGCGAATGCCTCGTGTGAGGGGACAGGCCCGGTGCGGCCTCGGAGAGGGGGACCGAGTGGAGGCGGACGAACTGCTGCTGCTCGTGGCGAGCGGGGACCAGAAGGCGTTCGAGGAGTTGTACGGACTGGTGTCCGGCCCGGTGTTCGGGCTCGTACGGCGCGTGGTGCGCGATCCGGCCCAGTCGGAGGAGGTGGCTCAGGAAGTGCTGCTCGAACTGTGGCGCTCCGCCGCGAAGTTCGACCCCGGGCGCGGCAGCGCCCTGTCCTGGGTCCTCACCCTCGCCCACCGCCGGGCCGTCGACCGGGTGCGCAGCGCCCGCGCGGCCGGGGAGCGCGAGCAGCGCGAGGCACTGCGCGCCGGCCAGCCGGCCTTCGACCACGTCACCGAGGAGGTCGAGGCCGGGCTGGAGCGCGAGTGGGTGCGCCGCTGCCTGGACCGGCTCACGGTCCTGCAGCGCCAGTCCGTCACCCTCGCCTACTACGAGGGCTACACCTACCGTGAGGTGGCCGAGCAGCTCTCCCTGCCGCTCGGCACGGTCAAGACGCGCATGCGCGACGGGCTGACCCGGATGCGCGAGTGCCTGGGAGGCCTGGCATGAGCCTGTTCCGCCGCGAGGACCTGCACTCGCTCGCCGCGCCCTACGCGCTGGACGCCCTCGAACCGCCCGAGCGGGTCCGCTTCGAGAAGCACCTGAAGGACTGCGACCGCTGCGCCGCCGAGGTGCGCGCCCTGTCCGAGGACGCGGTCCGGCTGGCCTGGTCCACGGCGGCCCCGGCCCCGGCGGCGCTGCGCGACCGGGTGCTGGCCGCGGTCCGGACGACGCCGCAGGATCCCGCGCCGCGGGAGACGCGTGAGCCGGCGCGCGGGCGAGCCCCGCAGCTGCCGCCGCACGTGTGGGGCGTGCGGCCGCCGCCCCGGCAGCGGGCGCGGCGCCGGATCCCGCTGTTCGTGCCGTTCGCCACGGCCACCGCCGCCGCGGCCCTCGTCGTCGCCTCGCTGTTCGCCGTGCAGGCGAACCGGACCCAGGACGAACTGGCCGCCGAGCGCGACCGGTCACGTGAGATCGCCCACGTTCTGGCGGCTCCGGACGCCCGCGCGAGCAGCGGACGGGACGCCCGGGGCCGTGTCATCGGAGTGATCGCTTCCGCCACGGAGGGGAGCGCGGTGGTCACCCTCGGCGGATACGGCGCCCCGCCGGGCGGCCGTGTGCACCAGCTGTGGCTCATGCGCCCGGGCGCGCAACCGCGCTCCCTGGGGGTCTTCCAGGGCGACACGCCGCTGGTCGCGACGGGTCTGGGCACCTCCGCGACGTCACTGGCCGTAACCGTCGAGCCCGCGGGCGGATCGCCCCGGCCCACTACACAGCCGATCGTCCAACTCGCCCTGAAATCTGTTGGATTCGGAGAGTGATCGGGGATACATCGTCAACCCCCTTGTGGGGAAGGTGAATCCTGTGACCGCGATACACGTGTGCCCGGACGGGGCGATAGGGTTAACCTGCCCGGGCCGGGTGGACTCGTACGGGTGGGGAGTGACATGGAACAGATAACAGTGCGCAGCAGGGCCAGGGTCCCTGCGATCACCTGCGGGAGCAGCGCGACCAGTTCGCGCCTCGACCGCCACCTCTCGGTGCTGGCGGGCCCTGCCGTCCCGCAGCGGGAGACGGTCGAGGCGACCTCGCTGATGCGTGAACTGACCGCGCGTCAGCCGCACGACCGCAGTGGCCGGAACGCGCGCGTCCGTCGCGTCTCGCTCTTCGCGCCGCTGCGCCGGCTGCGCCGCTCGCTCTTCGGCGGCAGGTAGGGGCCCGCGCTCGGGCGGTCGCACCGCCCCCGGCGCACGCTGCGCACTCGTCGTCCGTCATCCCCGCGGCACGCAGCGGCGCCAGGTGTCTTCCCGAGCGCGGTACGCCCCCCGGTCGGTGCCCCGACCCACCCGGCAGCGACCGGGGGCTCCGCGCGGCCTCGGTGTCCGAATCCGCCCGCTCATCGCTCCCCACGCGCGTAACGCCGCACGGCCAGCGGCACGAACACCCCCAGCAGCACCGCGCGCCACAGCAGTGACCCGGCGACGGGGTGGGCCACCGGCCAGGCCGCCCCGTCGGGCACCGGGGCGTTGCCGAAGAGGTCCCGCAGCGCCGTCGCCACCGCGCTGATCGGATTCCACTCGGCAACCGTCCGCCGCGAAGAGGACCTGTACGAGCCGATGATCGACGCCGTCGGTGCCGGGCACGAGCTGTTCGAGCCCACGGGCGACTGGCGCGCCGACATGCTCCGCAACGCGGAGCAGACCCGCGCCATCATGCGCCGCCACACCTGGCTGCCACGGCTGATGGCCGGGGTGCTCGGCTTCAGCCCCCACACCCTGCGCTACCTGGAGCACTGCCTGGCCTGCCTGGAGCCGCTCGACGTCCCGGCCGGCACCAAGACGAAGCTGATCGCGCTGCTCAACGGCGTCGTGACGACGTACACCGCGAACGACATCGCGACCGTCGAGCGCACCCGCTCCGTGCCCTGTGCTCCGTGCCCTGGTCCGTGGAGGAGGAGAACGCCGCGCGCATGGCCTACCTGGGCAGCCAGGTGGCGACCGGCGCGTACCCGCGGCTGGCCGCGGCCTTCGCCGAGCAGAGCGGGCCGGTCGACCTGGACGCGGTGTTCCGCAGGGCGCTCGAACGCGTTCTGGACGCCTTCGACCCGGAGGCGCGCTGACCCGGGCGGCGCACCGATGAGTTGGGTCCGTCGAGACGGACGTCCGCCCGGGCGGACCATGGAAGGCCACGATGGTCACCCCCGACGGCGGGCGGTTCCCGCTGACCGGCTCCTGCCCGGAGACCGACGAGAACCGGCGCCTGGTCATCGGCATGGACGTCCCCGGCAGGCCCGAGCCCGCCGTGATGACCGTGGAACTGCACCAGGAGGACGGCCACCGGACGCGGGACTGACCCCGGTCAGAGCAACGCCAGCTGCCCCTCCGGACCCTCCTCGGGGCCGTCCAGGACCGACGCGGGGCGGCGGGCCGTCGTCGGCACGGGCAGCACGCCCGCCGCGCGCAGCTCCGTCGCCGTGATCGGGTCGGGAAAGGGCGGCTCCTCCAGCGGCCGCAGTCCGGCCAGCAGGGCCAGGACCGTGATCAGCTCCAGGAGTTCCGACGTCCAGGCCTGCGGCCAGGTCGCGGGGCGGATCGCCGCCAGCGTGCCCGGCTCGGGAGCCGTGACGCGCGCCGTGAACCACTGCTCCAGGACGCGCACGCCGCCCACCTGGTAGTCCCAGGCCTCCGGCGGCACCGGGGAGATGCGGCCCTCGTCCAGCAGCAGGGCCTCCTCGTCCCGGTCGTAGCGCAGGGCCACGGGCCGGGAGGGCAGCGGGGCGCGGACGTAGGGGCGGCGACCGCCGGGGAGCCTCGGGCGCTCGCCGTCGCGGCGCATCAGCCACAGCAACCGGTGGCCGTGCTCCACGCCCCGTTCCCACGCGCCGGCGTCCCCGGTGAGCGGCACGGTGAGATCCGGGCGGGCCGTCGCCGTGATCCAGGCCAGGACGTCCAGCGGTGCCGGGACGGCGCCCAGACGGCTGCCGAGGTGCTCCAGGAGGCCCGGGGCCAGGTTCGGCTCCAGGCCGCCGGGGCGCCGGAACAGCGGGCGGACGCGGCCGGGCCGCAGCAGGGGGAGCAGCGAGGTGGCGAGCAGTGCCTCCGGCGCCTCCACCAGGAAGACCTGGCGTTCGTCCGCCACCCGCCACAACTCCGGGCGGGCCGCGTCGATCAGCCGCTGGTCCGGGATGAGCCACTGCTCGTCGAAGGGCGCGGACAGCACCCGCACCGGCTCCGGGCACGCTCCCGAGGCGCGGGCCAGCTTCTCCGTGCCGCTGTCCGCCCGGCCGGGCAGCTGGCCGACCGCGGTGTGCAGCGTGCGTGAGCGGCTCGGCTCGAACAGGGCCTCGCGGTCGGGTCCCTCGGCCTTCATCAGGGCGTCCCAGCGGGCCTTCAGGGACACCGCGTCGGGCCCCGCCGGCCAGCCCCGGCCGAGCCGCGGCGGTGCGACGGACCACGGCATGAGGTCCGCCAGCGGCGGAGCGTCGTCGTGCGTCACGCCCCGCATCGTACGACGCGTCCCGCACGCGCCGGGGGCGCGGGGAAGGACGGGACGGACCCCCACGGGTCGGCGGCGCTCATGTGGCGTCCAGGGTCACGGTGAAGGAGAACCGGTCACCGCGGTAGTGGATGACGGCCACGTCCAGGGGGCGCCCCTCGGCGTCGTAGGCGACGCCCGTGTAGTGCAGGATCGGGCTCAGCAAGGGGACGCGCAGCAACCGGGCCGTCTCCGGGTCGGCCAGCCGGGCCTGCACGGTGTCCGTGATCCGGCTGATGCCCACCCCCACCACGTCCCGCAGCACCTTGGTCATGGGCCACCGCACCAGATCGTCCAGGTCGATCCGCTCGGCCAGTTCGGGGCGCACGTAGTTGCGGGCGTGGTTGGTCGGCTCACCGGTCTTCTCGTCGCTGCGCAGCCGGTGGTACGTCGCCACCTCCGCCACCTCCGGGAAGAACTCGGCGAGTTCGCCCGGCACGGGGCCGGTGCCGTGGTCCAGCAGCCGGGTCGTCATGCCCGACTGCTGGGCCACGATCGCGTCCACCGAACCGAGCAGCCGCACCGGCGCGCCCCGGCGCGCGTCCGGCTCGATGAACGTGCCCCGCCGCCGGTGCCGCGAGATCAGCCCCTCGTCCTCCAGCTCCTTCAGCGCCTGCCGCATGGTCAGCACGCTCACGCCGTAGTGCCCGGCCAGCTGCTCCTCCGTGGGCAGCCGCAGCGGGTCCCGCGGCGAGCGGCCGAGGATCGAGGCGCGCAGCGACTGCGACACCTGGTACCAGAGCGGCAGCTTGCGGTTCAGGACGATCGAGTCCGGGGCGAAGGAGGTCACGGGCCATCCGTACCGGTAGGAAATGATCAGTGCAAGGGGTTGAAGTGCCGCTCCAGGCCCTGCCAGACGTCGTCGTAGCGCTGCTGGAGGTGTTCCGCCCGGGCCGCGTGCGGGGTGAGGGCCACCGGCCAGCGGGTCTCGAACATGAAGGCCAGGCCGTCGTCGATCTTCTGCGGCCTCAGCTCGGCGGCGCTCGCCCGGTCGAAGGTCTCCCGGTCCGGGCCGTGCGCCGACATCATGTTGTGCAGCGAGCCGCCGCCCGGCACGAAGCCCTCGGCCTTGGCGTCGTACGCCCCCTCGATCAGGCCCATGTACTCGCTCATCACGTTCCGGTGGAAGTACGGCGGCCGGAAGGTGTCCTCGCCCACCAGCCAGCGCGGCGCGAACACCACGAAGTCGACTCCGGCCAGGCCCGGGGTGTCGGACGGGGAGGTCAGCACCGTGAAGATCGACGGGTCCGGGTGGTCGTAGGTGATGGTGCCGATCACATTGAACCGGCGCAGGTCGTAGACGTACGGCACGTGGTTGCCGTGCCAGGCGACGACGTCGAGCGGGGAGTGGTCGTAGGTGGCGGTCCACAGGTTGCCGCAGAACTTGTTCACCACCTCCACCGGGCCCTCGACGTCCTCGTAGGCGGCGACCGGGGCCCGGAAGTCCCTCGGGTTGGCGAGACCGTTGGCGCCGATCGGGCCCAGGTCCGGGAGGCGGAAGGGTGCGCCGTAGTTCTCGCACACATAACCGCGGGCGGACTCGTCGAGCAGCTCCACACGGAAGCGGACACCACGGGGGACCAGCGCCACATGTCCCGGCTCCACGTGGAGCAGGCCGAACTCCGTTCGCAGCAGCAGCCCGCCGCGCTCCGGGACGATGAGCAACTCGCCGTCGGAGTCGCTGAACACCCGCTCCATGGAGGCGTTCGCGGTGTAGAGGTGGATGGCCATGCCGGTGCGCTGGGTGGCGTCGCCGTTGCCGCCGAGCGTCCACAGGCCCGCGAGGAAGTCCGTCTCGGGCCCCGGGTCGGGCAGGGGGTTCCAGCGCAGGCGGTTGGGGTCGGGCACGGTCTGGGTGAAGGGGGCGGTGCGGACCGTGCCGTTGTGGGTCCGGGTGAACGCCGGGTGCGCCGCCGACGGCCGGATGCGGTACAGCCACGAACGGCGGTTGTGGGCCCGCGGCTCGGTGAAGGCCGTGCCGCTCAGCTGCTCCGCGTACAGCCCGAGCGGAGCCCGCTGCGGCGAGTTGCGGCCCTCGGGCAGTGCGCCCGGGACGGCCTCGGAGCTGTGCTCGTTGCCGAAGCCGGAGAGGTAGGTCAGCCCTTCGGCGGTCTTCCGCGCCTCGCCGCGCTCGAACCCGCTCACGCCGGTGGTACCCCCGTCGCCCATGCTCGCTGCTCCCTCGTCGTCTGATTCCTATGCATCACCGTAGGATTGCGTTTTCCCCCGCGCAAGAGGGACGCGGGACCTCCTCTCGGCGGATGACCCGAACCCGACTTGAGGACGATCCGCCGCGCCGGACGTGTGTTCTAGGCTCCCCGGCATGTCGTGGACACGCGGACCCCTCGCCGTGCTCGCGGTCTGTGTCCTCTGCCTGGCCGGAGCCGCGGGCTGCGGCTCCAGTGACGCACCGGAGAGCGGGGCGTCGCCCTCGCCCGTGGGCAGACTCCTGGAGGACCGGGACAAGGAGGGACGGCCCTACCGCGAGGTGGAGCGGAAGGGCGCCCCGGACGTCGGCGTCGAGGTGCAGCCCGACGCGGGCGGCGGCTGGGACGTGCGCCTGACCGTGCGCAACTTCCGCTTCTCGCCGGCCGGGTCGCCGGAGCGGGCGGTGGCCGGGCGCGGCCTCGCGCACCTCTACGTCGACGGCCGCCTGGTCGCCCGCCTGCGCACCCCCGAGTACCGGCTGCCCGCCCGTCTCGTGCCGCGCGGCACCCACCAGGTCACGGCCCGCCTCTACGCGGACGACGGCACGGTGTGGGCGGTGGAGGGTGACCCGGTGGAGACCACGGCCGACATCACGGCCTCACACCCGGACCCCGCCACGCCCCCGGACGCGACCGACCGGCGGTGGGCGCGGACGGAGCCCACGGAGGGCCGCTGGCGGGCCCGGGCGGCGACGCGGGATGTCCGGGGACTGGCTGGTGGGGGCGCGGTGGGTGTCCGGGGGTGGGCCGGTGTGGGCGCGGTGGGTGTCCGGGGGTGGGCCGGTGTGGGCGCGGTGGGTGTCCGGGGACTGGCCGGTGTGAGCGCGGTGGGTGCCCGGGGACTGGCCGGTGTGAGCGCGGTGGGTGCCCGGGGGTGGGCCGGTGCGGATGCCGTTGCCGTCCGGGGCTCGGCCAATGCGGGCGCCGAGGGTGCCCGGGGCTCGGCCGGTGCGGATGCCGTTGCCGTCGAGGGCTCGGTCGGTGCGGACGTGGTTGCCGTCCGGGGCTCGGCCAATGCGGGCGCCGAGGGTGCCCGGGGCTCGGCCGGTGCGGATGCCGTTGCCGTCGAGGGCTCGGTCGGTGCGGAC
>NZ_JBWKIF010000016.1:0-94163 GCF_056432865.1 Streptomyces sp. NPDC044921 | reverse complement strand
GGCTCGGCCAATGCGGGCGCCGCGGGTGCCCGGGGCTCGGCCGGTGCGGATGCCGTTGCCGTCGAGGGCTCGGTCGGTGCGGACGTGGTTGCCGTCCAGGGCTCGGCCAATGCGGGCGCCGCGGGTGCCCGGGGCTCGGCCGGTGCGGATGCCGTTGCCGTCGAGGGCTCGGTCGGTGCGGACGTGGTTGCCGTCCGGGGGGCGGTCGGTTCGGGCGCGGTGGGTGCCCGGGGGTGGGCCGGGCCGGACGCGGTTGCCGTCCAGGGGATGGCAACCGCGGGCGCGGTGGACTCCGGGCAATCGGTCCCCGCCGACGCGGCCGAAGGCCGGCAGCCGGTGCGTGCCCGGGTGACGGATGCCGCACAGCCGGCCAGGGACCGAGGTTCACCGGACCGGCCCGGAAGGGCATCATGAAGCCCGTGCCCCACGCGACCTCGCTCCGTCGTGCGCCCGTACAGCGGCGCAGTGCCGAACGCCTGACCAGGATCCTCGACGCCTGTGCCGACCTCCTGGACGAGGTCGGCTACGACGCCCTGAGCACCCGCGCGGTCGCCGAGCGCGCAGGTGTCCCCATCGGCTCGGTCTACCGCTTTTTCGGCAACAAGCGGCAGATGGCCGACGCGCTGGCCCAGCGCAATCTGGAGCGCTACTCCGCGCGCGTCACCGAACGCCTGCGCGAGGCGGGCGGCGGGGGCTGGCGCGAGGCCATGGACGCCGTGCTCGACGAGTACCTGGAGATGAAGCGCTCCGCGCCCGGCTTCTCCCTCGTCGACTTCGGCAACCAGATCCCCGTCGGCGCCCGCCACGCCGAACCGAACCACCGCGTCGCCGACCGCCTCACCGGACTCCTCTCCGGCTACCTCGACCGCGAGCCGGACGAGGACCTGCGCCGGGTGTTCCTGATCGCCGTGGAGACCGCCGACACCCTCGTCCACCTGGCCTTCCGGGTCGCACCCGACGGAGATCCGAAGATCATCGACGAGGCCCGGGAGCTGCTCCGCTCCTACCTGGCCCGCGTACTCGACTGAACTCCCGCGCCCCGGGCGCGAACCGGGACCCGCCAAGGGCTCCCCTCCGTCCATACCGGTCGGTATGCTCGGCCGCGTCAGCACGTCACCGCAGCCGCCGCCTCCGGGAGGACCCGTGTCCCGCACCGCCCTGCGCATCTGTCCCCTGTGCGAGGCCACCTGCGGCCTGACCCTCACCGTCGAGGGCACGCGCGTCACCCACGCCCGCGGTGACCGCGACGACGTGTTCAGCAAGGGGTTCATCTGCCCCAAGGGCGCGTCCTTCGGCGCCGTCGACTCCGACCCGGACCGGCTGCGCACCCCCCTGGTGCGCGGGGACGGCGAACTGCGCGAGGCCACCTGGGAGGAGGCCTTCGACGCGGTCGCCGCCGGCGTCCGGCCGGTCGTCGAGCGGCACGGCCCGCACGCGGTCGGTGTCGTCCTCGGCAACCCCAACGTGCACACGATGGCCGGCGGCCTCTACCCGCCGGTCCTGCTCGCCGGGCTCGGCACCCGCAGCGTCTTCACCGCCTCCACGGTCGACCAGATGCCCAAGCACGTCTCCAGCGGCCTGCTCTACGGCGACGCCAACGCGATCCCCGTGCCCGACCTGGACCGCACCGACCACCTGCTCCTCATCGGCGCCAACCCGCTGGAGTCCAACGGCAGTCTGTGCACCGCCCCCGACTTCCCGGGCCGGCTCAAGGCGCTCAAGGCCCGGGGCGGCACCCTCGTCGTCATCGACCCGCGGCGCACCCGCACCGCGAAGCTCGCCGACCGGCACATCGCCGTACGGCCCGGCACCGACGCGCTGCTGCTCGCGGCCATGGCCCGGGTGCTCTTCGACGAGGATCTCGTCACGCCCACCCCGCACGTCCAGGGCGTCGAGGAACTCTCCGACGCCCTGCGGGACTTCACCCCCGAGGCCGTCGCCGGTGCCTGTGACGTCGAGGCCGGGCTCATCCGTGCCCTCGCCCGGGACCTCGCCGCCGCCCCCACGGCCGCCGTCTACGGCCGCATCGGCAGCTGCACCGTCCCGCACGGCACCCTCGCCAGCTGGCTCGTCGACGTACTGAACATCCTCACCGGCAACCTCGACCGCCCCGGCGGCGCCCTCTTCCCGCAGGCCGCCACCGACCGGACCCCGCGCCCCGCCGGACCCGGCCGCGGCTTCGCCCTGGGGCGCTGGCACTCCCGGGTCAGCCGGCACCCCGAGGCCAAGGGCGAACTGCCGCTGTCGGCCCTCGCGGAGGAGATCGACACGGCCACCGAGGACGGCGAGCCGGTCCGCGCGCTGATCGCGGTCGCCGCCAACCCCGTACTGTCCGCGCCCGACGGCGACCGGCTCGACAAGGCGCTCGCCTCGCTCGACTTCATGGTCAGCGTCGACCCGTACCTCAACGAGACCTCGCGCCACGCCCACGTGGTCCTGCCCCCGCCCCCGCCCGCCCAGAGCCCGCACCACGACTTCGCCTTCAACACCCTCGCCGTCCGCAACCAGGTCCGCTACACCCGCCCCGCCGTTCCGCTGGAGCCGGGCCGCATGGCCGAGACGGAGATCCTGGCCCGGCTGATCCTCGCCGTGACGGGCATGCACGGGACCGACCCGGGCGCCGTCGACCGCATGGTGGTCGACCAGACCCTCGGCAAGGCGGTCGAGGAGCCCCACTCGCCCGTGCACGGCCGCGATCCCCGCGAGCTGGCCGCCCTGCTCACCGGCGCCGACGGCCCCGAACGACGCCTGGACATGATGCTGCGTCTCGGCCCCTACGGCGACGGCTTCGGCGCGACACCGGACGGACTGAACCTGGAGAAGCTCCTCGCGCACCCGCACGGCATCGACCTGGGCCCGTTGTGGCCCCGCCTGCCGCAGCCGCTGAAGACCAGGAGCGGCCGGGTGGAGCTGCTGCCCGGCCCGATTGCCGCCGACCTGCCCCGGCTGCGCGCGGCCCTGGACGAACGGCCCGAGGGCTTCGTCCTGGTCGGCCGCCGGCACCTGCGCTCGAACAACAGCTGGATGCACAACGTGCCCGCCCTCACCGGCGGTTCGAACCGCTGCACCCTGCACCTCCACCCCGAGGACGCCGAGCGCCTCGGCATCGCGGACGGGACGCCGGTGCGGGTACGGGGCGCCGGGGGAGAGGTCACCGCGCCCGCCGAGCTCACCGACGCCATCCGGCGGGGCGTGGTCAGCCTCCCCCACGGCTGGGGCCACGACCGCCCGGGGACCCGCCTCGGCCATGCCTCGACCGACCCCGGCGTCAACGTCAACCAGCTCCTCGACGGCCGGCTGCTCGACCCGCTGTCGGGCAACGCGGTCCTCAACGGAGTACCCGTCGACATCGCCCCCGCGACGGCCCCGGGAGGCCCCGCGGTGACCGAAAAGCTCACGGCTCTGACCTGAGCAAAGCTGTGACCAGCAGTTTTGCGCTTATTGCTCGCACGTCAACGTCTTGTTAACGCTGCTTGACGGGACCTAACGTCTCGGACACCGCCGGCCCTGGTGGGATGTTCAAGGGCGAACGTTAGGTATCCACTCATGCTGACCATCCTCGGCTTCGCCATGATCGCGACCTTCCTGGTCCTGATCATGATGAAGAAGATGTCGCCGATCGCGGCGCTCGTGCTGATCCCCGCGCTGTTCTGCGTGTTCGTCGGCAAGGGCGCCCACCTCGGTGACTACGTCATCGACGGCGTGACCAGCCTCGCCCCCACCGCGGCGATGCTGATGTTCGCGATCGTCTACTTCGGCGTGATGATCGACGTCGGTCTCTTCGACCCGATCGTCCGCGGCATCCTCAAGTTCTGCAAAGCCGACCCGATGCGCATCGTCGTCGGCACCGCCGTGCTCGCCGCGATCGTGTCGCTGGACGGCGACGGCTCCACCACCTTCATGATCACCGTCTCGGCGATGTACCCGCTGTACAAGCGCCTGAAGATGAGCCTGGTCGTGATGACCGGTGTCGCCGCCATGGCCAACGGCGTGATGAACACCCTCCCCTGGGGCGGCCCGACCGCCCGCGCCGCGACCGCGCTCAAGCTCGACGCCAGCGACATCTTCGTCCCGATGATCCCGGCGCTCCTGGTCGGCCTGCTCTTCGTCTTCTGCCTCTCCTACGTCCTCGGTGTGCGCGAGCGCCGGCGGCTGGGCGTGCTGACGCTGGACGAGGTGCTGGAGGAGGAGAAGCAGTCCGAGACGGTCCTCGTGGGCGCCGGCGCCCATGGCGACGGCACGGTCTCCCTGCGCAAGACCGGCCCGGGCGGCACGGGCTCCGGCACGGACGCCCCCGAGGGCACCGGCGGCGCCGGGAACCCCGCCGAGGACGACGGATTCCAGGGACTCGACCCGAACCGCTCCACCCTGCGCCCCAAGCTCTACTGGTTCAACGCGCTGCTCACGGTCGTCCTGCTCACCGCCATGATCATGGAGTGGCTGCCGATCCCGGTGCTGTTCCTGCTCGGCGCCGCGCTCGCCCTCTCCGTGAACTTCCCGCACATCCCCGACCAGAAGGCCCGCATCGCCGCCCACGCCGACAACGTCCTGAACGTCTCCGGCATGGTCTTCGCCGCCGCCGTCTTCACCGGCGTCCTCCAGGGCACCGGCATGGTCGACCACATGGCCAAGTGGATGGTGGACGTCATCCCCGGCAGCATGGGGCCGCACATGGCCCTCGTCACCGGCATCCTGAGCCTGCCGCTGACGTACTTCATGTCCAACGACGGCTTCTACTTCGGTGTCCTGCCCGTCCTCGCCGAGGCCGGTGCCGCGCACGGCGTCTCCCCGCTGGAGATGGCCCGCGCCTCCCTGGTCGGCCAGCCGCTGCACATGTCCAGCCCGCTCGTGCCCGCCGTCTACGTCCTCGTCGGCATGGCCAAGGTCGAGTTCGGCGACCACACCAGGTTCGTCGTGAAGTGGGCCGCCCTCACCTGCCTGGTCATCCTCGCGGCGGGCATGCTCTTCGGCATCATCTGACCCCTCGTACGACACACCATGGAGGACACCGTGAGGCCCGGTGGGAACCGCGGCTGGCTGCTCCGCCTCGTCATCGCCTTCTCCTTCACGCAGGGGGCGGTGTCGATGGCCCGGCCCGCCGTCTCCTACCGGGCCCTCGCGCTGGGCGCGGACGAGCGGGCGGTCGGTGTGATCGCCGGTGTGTACGCGCTGCTGCCCCTGTTCGCGGCCGTACCCCTGGGCCGCCGCACCGACCACGGCCGCTGCGCGCCCCTGCTGCCCTTCGGGGTGGTGCTGATCGCCGGCGGCTGCGCCCTCAGCGGCGTGGCCGGCTCGCTGTGGACGATGGCGCTGTGGAGCGGGGTGATGGGCCTCGGCCACCTCTGTTTCGTCATCGGCTCGCAGTCCCTCGTCGCCCGCCAGTCCGCGCCGCACGAACAGGACCGCAACTTCGGCCACTTCACCATCGGCGCGGCCCTCGGGCAGCTGATCGGACCCGTCGCCGCGGGAGCGCTGATCGGCGGCGAGGACATGGCAGGCACCAGCGCGCTGGCCCTGCTCGCGGCGGGCGCGACGGCGGCGGTCTCGTTCACCTCGCTGTGGCGCGTCGAGCACCGCCGTACGCGGACCGCGTCCCGCGCGGACCGGGGCGGCCGGGTCCCCGTGCGGGGCATCCTGCGCACCAGGGGCGTGCCCGCCGGCATCTTCATCAGCCTCGCCGTGCTGTCCGCGACCGACATCCTCACCGCCTACCTCCCGGTGGTCGGCGAGCACCGGGGCATCGCGCCGCCGGTCATCGGCCTCCTGCTCAGCCTGCGCGCCGCGGCCACCATCGCCTGCCGGCTGGTCCTCACGCCCCTGCTGCGGCTGCTCGGCCGGACCCGGCTGCTCACGGTCACCTGTCTGCTGGCGGCCCTGCTGTGCGCGGGCATCGCCCTGCCGGTGCCGGTGTGGGCGCTCGGCCTGCTGCTGGTGCTCCTCGGCTTCTGCCTCGGCGTGGGGCAGCCGCTGTCGATGACCACGGTCGTCCAGGCCGCGCCGGAGGACGCGCGCTCCACGGCCCTCGCGCTGCGCCTGACCGGCAACCGGCTCGGGCAGGTCGCCGCGCCCGCCTCGGCCGGTCTGATCGCCGGGCTCGCGGGGGTGGCGGCGCCGTTCGTGATGCTCGGGGCCCTGCTGCTGGTCTCCGCCGGGGTGGCGCTGCGCTCGCGGGGGAGTGCGCCGCCCGAGGGGGCCGGGAGGGTGACGAGGGCCCGGCGACGGCGGGTGCCGCTGCGCCGTAAGAGCGATATCTGACGCGTCCCCGGGCGGTGCTGCACGCCTTTCGGCGGTGAGGTGACACAGAGTCAGGTGACGAGGAGTTCGTATGAAAATCGTCTGACTTGGAGGCATCTTCATGCCCGTCGTACCCCTCGCGCGCCGTGCCGGCACCCGTACCGCCGTCCTCGCCGCCCTCACCCTCGCAGGGACCACCCTGAGCGGTGTGCCCGCCGTCGCCGCTCCCATCCCGGGGGACAACGGAGACGTCAAGATCCACGCCACCACGACCCGGGCCGACGACCAGCGCAACGACCCGAAGGTCTGCGACTTCTACCTCGCCGCGTTCAACTTCGACCCGGGGGAGAAGGTCAACTGGACCATCCAGACCGAGCCCGAGGTCCCGGGCGGGGCCACCCGCACCGGGACGTTCAAGGCCGACGCGCAGGGCGCCGGCCGCACCAAGGCCGTGGACCTGCCCAACGGGCAGTACAAGCTCACGTGGCTGACCGACCAGGCGCACGGGGCGGGCAAGTTCAAGGTGTTCAAGGTCGACTGCCCGACCTCCAAGCCGACGACGCCGGTCGGCGGCCCGCCCGCGGGCGGTGGCGGCATCGCCCGCGGCGAGGCGTTCACGCCGGTCGCGGGAGCCGCAGCCGTCGGCCTCGCGGCCGTCGCGGGGACGGTCTGGTTCCGGCTCCGCCGCCGCCCCGATGGCGCCGCGTAGGACGCGTTCCGCGGATCGCCCCGCCCGGACCGGGCGGGGCGGGGGCGGGGCGGGTACGGGTGATGCCTGGGCCGTGTCCGATGCCGCCCCGGCCGGACGGCGCGGTGACACCGCCGGGTCCGGGTCCGGGGCGAAGGACCGACGTGGGGCCGGTTCTCGCGCCGTTCCGGCGGAGCGGCGGGGGACCGGGCCCGAGGGCGCCGGCGACCCGATGGGCCGGCGAGCGCCCGCCGCCGGACGCGCCGACGGCTCCAGGGCCGGGCGTGGGGCGGGGCCGAGGACCGTTCCGGGGACGGGAACCCGGCGTGGCGCCGCGTATGGGGAACTCGGGGACCCGGTGGCGCGACGTGGGTTCGAGGGCGGTGCCGGCCCGGCGTATCGGCGTGGGTTCGGGGCCGACGCTGGTTCTTCGGTTCGGTGGGTGCCCGGGGCCGGCGGTGCCGGTGGCTCGGCGGCTTCGCGTGGGGCCGGTGCCGGCTCGACGTATCGGCGTGGGTCCGGTGTCGAGGCCGGCGGCGGTGTCGTCGCGGCGGCCGGGCGTGGCGCGTGGACCGGGGCCGTCGCCGCGCCGGGCGCCCGACGCGGGGCCGGAGGCCGGTCCGCCGGCGAGCCGCCGTTCCGGCGTGTCGCGGGCTCGGGGCCGCGCGGCACCTCTGGTGTCCGGCGTGGGCCCGGTCACGGATCCGAGCCGGTGATCCGGCTGGGGGGCGGCGGGGCCGCCCCCGGGGGAGGAGCCGCGGCGCGGTCCTGGGACGGTTCGGCGGGGCGGCGTGGCGGTGGGTCCGGCGGGGCGTGGGGTCCGGGCGTACGCAGGCCCCGGCGCCGGAGGCGGGCCTACCGGCTGGCGCGCACGATCGTGCTGGCCGTCTCCCTCGTGGTGGGCTGTCTCTGCTGGGACCGGGGCGAAGAACCCAGTGACACCGTCACGGCCCTTCCCCAGGGGGCGACGGGGGTCGTGGCGACCCCGCCGGGCGGCACGGACGCCGCGGGCGTGACCGGCACCGGCACCGGCACCCTCGCCCAGCCCGGTCGCCGGCCCGGCGCCCCGCCCCGTCCCTCCCCGCCCGCCTCCCGCACCGCCACACCCGCCCCGACCGCACCCGGCCACCGCGCCACAGCCCCCCGCAAGCCCGGCCCCCACGCGCCCGCGCCCCGGAAACCGGCACCGCCCGAGTCCGCGCCCACCCGTGCGCCCTCGCGCGCTTCCGGCCCTGCCACCCGACGGCCCGGCACCGCGCCCGGCACCGGCGGTCACACGGCACGCGCCAAGCCGGTCACCCCCAGGGCTCCCGCGAGGCCTGCCGCCAAGCCGGTCACCCCGAAGGCTCCCGCGAGGCCTGCCGCCAAGCCGGTCACCCCCAGGGCTCCCGCGAGGCCGGTCGCCAAGCCGCCCGGCAAGCGTCACCCCGCCCGCGCCACCCTCCGCCCGCTGCCGCCCTCGCGCGCCACCCGCCTGCTCATCCCCTACCTCCGACTCGACGCCCCGGTCATGCAACTGGGCCTCGACCGCGAGCACCGCCTCACCGCGCCCCCGGAGGACGACCCGAAGCTGGTCGGCTGGTACGAGCAGGGCGCCTCGCCGGGGGAGCAGGGCACCGCCGTGGCCGTCGGGCACCTGGACACGGACAGCGGGCCCGCCGTCTTCGCGGGTCTGACCGAGCTGAAGCGCGGCCGGATCGTCAAGGCCCGCCGCGCCGACGGACGGACCGCCGTCTACACCGTGGACAGAGTCAAGTCGTACGAGAAGGCGGGCTTCCCGAGCCAGGAGGTGTACGGCGCCCGGGGCCGCCCCGAGCTGCGCCTGATCACCTGCGGCGGCACGTACGACCGCAGGAAGGGCTACTCCGGGAACGTCGTGGTCTTCGCCCACCTCACCGGCATCCGCTGACGGCCGCTCACGGGCGACGCCCCGGCCGAACCGGGGCTTCCGCCTTCTCGCCAGTCGGGACGCGCCCTCCGATCGCGTTCCGTGTCTTCCCCCAGCCGGGCACATTCCGTTAACTTCCGTGACCCACAGCCCCGTACGACCCGCACGGGGCTTCCGACCGCGGAGCACCAGCGCCCTGAAGACCCCTCGGGGGCACCTCATGACACGCGCCATCTCCCTGCACCACGTGAGCAAGGCCTACACGCGAGGCGTCCGCGTGGTGGACCGGCTCTCACTGGACATCGCACCCGGCGAGTTCCTCGTCCTGCTCGGTCCGTCCGGCTGCGGCAAGTCGACCGTGCTCAGGATGATCGCCGGGCTGGAGGAGATCGACGAGGGCGAGCTGCTGCTGGACGGCGAGTACGCCAACGACCTGCCGCCGTCCGGCCGGGACATGGCGATGGTCTTCCAGAACTTCGCCCTCTACCCGAACATGACCAGCCGGGACAACATCGGTTTCCCGCTGCGCATCGAGGCCCCGGGCGCGGACCCCTCCCCGCGCGTGGACGCCACCGCCCGCATGCTGGGCATCGAGGACCTCCTCGACCGCCTGCCCGGCCAGCTCTCCGGCGGCGAACGCCAGCGGGTGGCGATGGGGCGCGCCATCGCCCGCCACCCGTCGGCCTTCCTCATGGACGAGCCGCTGTCCAACCTGGACGCCAAGCTCCGCACCCATCTGCGCGCCGAGATCTCCCAGCTGACCAAGGAGCTGGGCGTCACCACCCTCTACGTCACCCACGACCAGGCCGAGGCCATGTCCCTGGGCGACCGGGTCGCGGTGCTGCGCGGCGGCGTGCTCCAGCAGGTCGACAACCCGCGGGCCGTCTACGCGCTGCCCAGCAACGTCTTCGTCGCCGCCTTCATCGGCACCCCGCGCATCAACCTGCTGCGCGGCCTGGTCCGCGCCCCGCTCGACGGGGCGATGACCATCAGCCTGGGCAAGCAGTTCCTGCGCCTGCCCGAGCCGCTGTCCCTCGACCACCAGCTGCTGCGGGTCCAGCAGGGCCGTGAGGTCATCGTGGGCCTGCGCTCGGAGGCCGTCCGCATCGCCAGGCACAGCGCGGCCCGCCCCGGCGAGGTGCCGATCACCGGCCTGGTGGAGCACGTGGAGTTCCAGGGGCACGAGATCCTCGTCCACTTCAACACCGGCTCCAGCCCCGCCGTCGTCCCCGACCTGGAGGCCCCGCGCCCGCGCCCCGGCCGCCCCGCCCGGCGCCGCCGCCGCGAGGGCTCGGTGCTGACCCGGCTGCGGGAGCGGACCGCGGCGGCCGGCCGGGCCGGGCCCGTGGTGGCCCTGGAACAGCCCGGTGACGCCGAGCCCCGGCCCGCGCCCGCCGAACCCCGACTGCCCGGAGATCTCATCGTCCGCACCACCCCCGACCTGGCCCTCCGCCACGGCATGCAGGTACCGCTCCTGGTCGACCTGGCCCACCTGTTCGTCTTCGACCAGCACGGCGACCGCATCTGCCCGAGCCCGGCCCACCTTCCCGACCTGGAGGAGTGAGCGACGGGGCGCGGGTGGCGCGCGGTGAGCGGCGCGGAGTGAGCAGCCGCACACCCGGAGGGAACCGCGGCCGTGCTGTGATGAGCCGTGACCGGGTGACCCCGGCACCCCGGGACGTCTGGCGCCGGAAAACTATCGCCGCTAGTTTATGTGCCCGGACGACGACGCCCCCGCCCCGGAGGAAGCGCGATGAAGGCACACGACGGCATGTACATCCAGGGCGCCTGGCGCCCCGCCGCCGGCCAGGACGTGATCGAGGTCGTGAACCCGGTCGACGAGCAGGTCATCGGCACCGTCCCGGCGGGTACCGCCGAGGACGTCGACGCCGCCGTGCGGGCCGCCCGCGGCGCCCTGCCCGGCTGGGCCGCGACCCCGCCCGCCGAGCGTGCCGCCCGCCTCTCCGCCCTGCGGGACGTCCTCGCGGCCCGGGCCGACGAGATCGCCGGGACGGTGACCGCCGAACTCGGCTCGCCCCTGAAGTTCTCGCAGGCCGTCCACGCGGCCGTGCCGGTCGCGGTCGCGGGCTCCTACGCCGAGCTGGCGGCGACGTACGCCTTCGAGGAGAAGGTCGGCACCTCGGTCGTGCACCACGAGCCGATCGGGGTCGTGGCCGCTATCACCCCCTGGAACTACCCGCTGCACCAGATCGTCGCCAAGGTCGCCCCGGCCCTCGCGGCGGGCTGCACGGTCGTGGTGAAGCCGGCCGAGGACACCCCGCTGGTGGCGCGGCTGTTCGCCGACGCGGTGCACGAGGCCGGGGTGCCGGCGGGCGTCGTCAACCTGGTCACGGGCCTCGGCCCGGTCGCCGGCCAGGCCCTCGCCGAGCACCCCGGCGTGGACCTGGTGTCCTTCACCGGTTCCACCGCCGTCGGCCGCCGGATCGCGGCGATCGCCGCCGGGCAGGTCAAGAAGGTCGCCCTCGAACTCGGCGGCAAGTCCGCCAACGTCATCCTGCCGACCGCCGACCTGGCCAGGGCCGTCAACGTCGGCGTCGCCAACGTCATGTCCAACTCCGGCCAGACGTGCAGCGCCTGGACCCGGATGCTCGTCCACCGCGACCAGTACGACGAGGCGGTCGAGCTCGCCGCCACGGCCGCCGCCAAGTACGGCGAGCGCATCGGCCCGGTCGTCAACGCCCGGCAGCGCGACCGGGTGCGCGGCTACATCGAGAAGGGCGTCGCCGAGGGCGCCCGCCTGGTCGCCGGAGGCCCGGAAGCCCCGCGCGCGAGGGGCTACTTCGTCAGCCCGACCGTCTTCGCCGACGTCACCGAGGACATGGCCATCGCGCAGGAGGAGATCTTCGGCCCGGTCCTGTCGATCCTCCGCTACGAGGACGAGGAGGACGCCCTGCGGATCGCCAACGGCACGGTCTACGGCCTGGCCGGTGCCGTCTGGGCCGGGGACGAGGCCGAGGCCGTGGCCTTCGCCCGCCGGATGGAGACCGGCCAGGTCGACATCAACGGCGGCCGCTTCAACCCCCTCGCCCCCTTCGGCGGTTACAAGCAGTCCGGCGTCGGCCGCGAGCTCGGCGTGCACGGCCTGGCCGAGTACCTCCAGACCAAGTCCCTCCAGTTCTAGTCAGGGGAGTCCCTTCCGCCATGGCCGTCCGCGCCGCCGTCCTGCCCGCCATCGGTTCCCCGCTGGAGATCACCGGCATCGAGCTGCCCGATCCCGGACCCGGACGGGTCCACGTCCGGCTCGCCGCCGCCGGGGTCTGCCACTCCGACCTGTCCCTGTCCAACGGCACCATGCGCCTGCCCGTCCCGGCCGTCCTCGGCCACGAGGGCGCCGGCACGGTCGTCGCCGTCGGCGAGGGCGTCACGCACGTCGCGCCCGGCGACGGGGTCGTCCTCAACTGGGCCCCGTCCTGCGGCGTCTGCCACGCCTGCTCACTCGGGGAGGTGTGGCTGTGCGCCGACGCCCTGAGCGGTGCCGCGGCCGTCCACGCCCGCACCACCGAGGGCACCGACCTCCACCCCGGCCTGAACGTCGCCGCGTTCGCCGAGGAGACGGTCGTCCCCGCGTCCTGCGTGCTGCCCGCACCCGACGGTGTCCCGCTCACCGACGCGGCCCTGCTGGGCTGCGCTGTCCTCACCGGCTACGGCGCCGTCCACCACTCGGCCCGCGTCCGGCAGGGCGAGACGGTCGCCGTCTTCGGCGTCGGGGGAGTGGGACTCGCCGCGCTCCAGGCCGCCCGGATCGCCGGCGCCTCGAAGATCGTCGCGGTGGACGTCTCCCCGGCGAAGGAGGAACTGGCCCGCACGGCCGGTGCCACCGACTACCTCGTCGCCTCCGACACCACCGCCCGCGAGATCCGCGGCCTGACCGGCAGGCAGGGCGTCGACGTGGCCGTCGAGTGCGCCGGACGCGCCGTCACCATCCGCACGGCCTGGGACTCCACCCGGCGCGGCGGCCGCACCACGGTTGTCGGCATCGGCGGCAAGGACCAGCAGGTCACCTTCAACGCCCTGGAGATCTTCCACTGGGGCCGCACCCTGACCGGCTGCGTCTACGGCAACTCCGATCCGGCCCGCGACCTGCCGGTCCTGGCCGACCACGTCCGGGCGGGCCGCCTGGACCTGACCGCCCTGGTCACGGAACGCATCTCGCTGGACGGCATCCCGGCGGCCTTCGAGAACATGCTGGCGGGCAAGGGCGGCCGGGCCCTGGTCGTCTTCTAGCCCGTTCCGCCGCGACACACCCCGGTCTCCCGCCGAGGCCGGGGCCTTCGCCGTGTCCGCAGCCCACTGAGTGCCACGTACAGGCGGAAAGTCCTGGTGCGCGACCCGTTGACGTCCATACCGTCCGGTCAGTACGTTCCCCGGAACCCGAGCCACCCCCCGTTCCGTCCCCGCACACCCCGGAGCGCGCACCGCATGGACACGGCACCTTCCGCCCAGCCCGCCCCCACCCCGCCCGCCGCCGGCAACCGCCGCCGGGTCGCCACCGCCGCCGCCCTCGCCTCGGCCGTCGAGTGGTACGACTACTTCGTCTTCGGCATCGCCGCCGCCCTCGTCCTGGGCGACCTGTACTTCCCCGCGGGCAGCCCCACCGCGGGCGTCCTCGCGTCGTTCGCCACCTTCGCCGTCGGCTTCCTCGCCCGCCCCCTCGGCGGCATCGTCGCCGGGCACCTCGGCGACCGGCGCGGCCGCAAGCCCATGCTGGTCCTCGCCCTCACGCTCATGGGCGTCGCCACCACCGGCATCGGCCTGCTTCCCACGTACGACACCATCGGCGTCGCCGCGCCGATCCTGCTCGTGCTGCTCCGCGTCGCCCAGGGCGTCGCCGTCGGTGCGCAGTGGGGCGGCGCGATGCTCCTGGCCACCGAGTACGCCCCGGAGGGCAAGCGCGGCGTCTACGGCAGCGTCGTCCAGCTCGGCGTCCCCATCGGCGTGGTCACCGCCAACACCGTCTTCCTGCTGGCCGGCGCCCTCACCTCCGACCCGGCGTTCACCGCCTGGGGCTGGCGGGTGCCGTTCCTGGTCGGCCTGCTGGTGCTCGGCCTCGCCTGGTACATCCACACCCGCGTCGAGGAGACCCCGGCGTTCCGCGAGGCGGAGCGGGCGCTCGCCCAGAAGGAGAAGTCCGAGCAGGGCTCCCCGCTGCGCACCATCCTGCGCGACCACCTCGGCACGGTGCTCCTGGCCGGTGGTTCCTTCGCCGTGAACACCGCGACCTTCTACATCCTCATCACGGGCGTCCTCGACTACACCACCCGCGAACTGGACATGGACAAGGGCCCGGTCCTGCTGGTCTCGCTCTGCGTCAGCCTGACCCAGCTCGTGCTGATCCCGGCCGCCGCCGCCCTCTCCGACTGGGTTGGCCGCATCCGGATCTACGCCCTCGGCGCGGCCGGCATCGCCCTGTGGGCCGTACCGCTCTTCCTGCTGATCGACACCGGCTCGCTGCTGTGGCTCGCGGTCGGCACGTTCGTCGCCAGCTGCTTCCTGAGCATCATGTACGGCCCCCAGGCGGCGCTGTTCGCCGAGCTGTTCACGCCCGAGATGCGCTACACCGGCGCCTCCCTCGGCTACCAGATCGCGGCCGTCGCGGGCGGCGGGCTCGCCCCCTTCGTGATGGTGCTGCTGCTGGAGGCGACCGGCACCTCGATGGCCGTCTCCGGTTACATCATCGGGCTCTCGGTGATCGCCCTGCTGTCGATCAGGGTCCTCGCGCGCCGGGCGCGTGCGGCGGAGAGGGAGCCCGCGCCGGAGGCCCGCGCGGAGGCCGGGTCAGCGAGCTGAGCCGGGCGCCTGCTCGGGCCGGTGGTCCGGAACCGCTCCCGGAACACCGGCCCGGGCCGCCGCCCGCGAGCGCGACCGGGACACCGCCACGCCCGCCAGGCACAGCGCCCCGCCGGCCAGCGTGAGCAGCCCCGGCACCTCGCCGAGGAGCAGCCAGGACATCAGCACCACCAGCGCGGGCGCCGCGTAGGTCGTCGCGCCCATCCGGCTCGCGGTCGTCCGGGACAGTGCGTACGCCCACGTGGTGAAGGCGAGGGCGGTCGGGAAGACGCCCAGGTAGACCATGTTGAGCGTGGCGGAGGCGGGCGCCTTCGCGGCCTCCTGGAGAAGCTGCCCCGCGAACGGCAGGCACACCACCGCGCCGACCAGGCAGCCGAACGTCGTCACCTGCAGCGGACTCGCCGAGCCCAGCGCCGGCTTCTGCGCCACGACGCCCCCGGCGTACGCGACCGCCGCCAGCAGGCACAGCGCCACCCCGAGCACCGAGGAACCGCCCTCGCCGGACATCGAAAGCCCCACGGTCACCGCACCGGCGAACGACACCGCCATCCCGGCCAGCAGCCGCGGCGGCATCGGGTCGCCGAGCAGCCGCGATCCGAGCAGCGCGATCAGGATCGGCCCGGTGTTGACCACCAGGGCGGCCGTGCCCGCGTCCACCTGCTGCTCGCCCCAGTTCAGGGCGACCATGTAGAAGCCGAACCACAGCACGCCCGAGATCGCGATGCCGCGCCAGGCCGGGCGCGGCGGCCACGTCTCCCGCCGCACCAGGCAGATCACCCCCAGCGTCAGGGCGCCCGCCAGCAGCCGCCCCAGCGCCAGCGCACCCGGCGAGTAGGCGTCGCCCGCGCTGCGGATCGAGACGAAGGCGGAGGCCCACAGCACGACGGTGACCGCGGCCGCGGCGGCGGCCAGCACCTCGGCGCGACGGGTGGACGCGGTGGGCGGGTTGCTCATCATGCTCCTTGAGGCTAGGGGGACGAAAGGCCGGAAGCTCGCGGATTTCGGACGGGGCACCGGCGGCTAGCGCAGGGCGGCGGCCTCGATGCCCAGCAGGCCGGACAGGGCCCGCTCACCGGCCGCCGTCACCCTCACCGCCCGCTCCGAGCCGACGCGCACGCACCACCCGGTCTCCAGGGCGTGCCGGCACAGGGCCGCGCCCGCCACGCCCGCGAGATGCGGCCGGCGTTCGGTCCAGTCCAGACAGGCCCGGGCCAGGGGCCGCCGCCCCCGCCGGTCGAGGCCGATCCCGGCCGCCTCGAACCAGGCGAGCCCGGTGCCGGTGAGCGCGAACCCGGTCTCCTGCACGAGCAGGCCCCGGGCCGTCAGCGCGTCGGTGACCGCGATGCCGAGCCGCCCGGCGAGGTGGTCGTAGCAGGTGCGGCCCCGGGCCATCGCCGAACCGGCGCTCGACTCCCGCAGGTTCCGCGGCCGCACCGGCCGGTCCGGCGCGACCTGGGCGGCCAGGTCCTCGACCAGGTGCGCGACCCGCGCGTCGGCCAGCCGCACGTACCGGTGCCGGCCCTGCCGCTCCTCGGCGAGCAGTCCGCCCGCGACGAGCCTGCCCAGGTGCTCGCTCAGCGTGGACGCGGCGACCCCCGCGTGCCGCGCCAGCTCGCCCGCCGTCCACGCCCGCCCGTCGAGCAGCGCGAGCAGGCACACGGCCCGGGTCTCGTCGGCGATCAGCGCGGCGAGCCGGGCCAGCGCCGTGGCCCGCGGGTCCCTCGTCGTCATGCCCCCCAGCATGGGACACGGACCCTTCGGCCGTCACCGAAGTGTCCCGGTGAGACGGCCCTACGCGGTACGCCGCAGTTGCTCGTACTGCCGCGCGAGCCCGTCCAGCAGCGCCGTGAGACCGGTCTCGAAGGCCCGCTCGTCGATCTTCTCCTGCTGTTCGGCGAGCAGGTGCGCCTGCTGGAGGTGCGGATAGTCGGCGGGGTCGTAGGCGCTCGCGTCGTCGACGAAGCCGCCCGCGAAGGAGCCGAGCGCGGAGCCCATCACGAAGTAGCGCATCAGCGCGCCGATGGAGGTGGCCTGCGCCGGCGGCCAGCCCGCCTCGACCATGGCGCCGTACACGGCGTCCGCGAGGCGCAGGCCCGCCGGGCGCCTGCCGGGCCCCGAGGCCAGCACCGGGACGATGTTCGGGTGGTCGCGCAGCGCGGCCCGGTAGGAGACGGCCCAGTCGTGCAGCGCGGTCCGCCAGTCCCGGCCGTCCTGGAACATCGACAGGTCGACCTGGCCGCTCACCGAGTCGGCGACCGCCTCCAGGATCTCGTCCTTGGTGCGGAAGTGGTTGTAGAGCGAGGGCCCGCTGACCCCGAGTTCGGCGGCGAGCCGGCGGGTGGAGACGGCCGCGAGGCCCTCCGCGTCCACGAGCGCGCGGGCCGTCTCGACGATCCGGTCGGTGCTGAGCAAGGGCTTGCGCGGTCGGGCCATGGCGCACATAGTAGGGCTGCCGAAAGAAACTAGCAGTGCTAATTTAAGTGGGCCGCACGGGCCGTGCGCGCGGTTTTCGAGGGGTGACTTGTGGTGAACCTGGAGCTCAGCGAGGAGCAGACCGCCGTGCGGCAGCTCGCCCGGGACTTCGTCGCGCGCGAGATCGCCCCGCACGCCGTCGCCTGGGACCGCGCCGAGGAGGTCGACCGGTCGATCGTGAAGAAGCTCGGTGAGGTCGGCTTCCTGGGCCTGACGATCGACGAGGAGTACGGCGGCTCCGGCGGCGACCACCTCGCGTACTGCCTGGTCACGGAGGAACTCGGCCGGGGCGACTCCTCCGTGCGCGGCATCGTCTCCGTCTCGCTGGGCCTGGTCGCCAAGACCGTCGCCGCCTGGGGGAGCGAGGAGCAGAAGCGGCGGTGGCTGCCCGGGCTGACCTCCGGCGCGTCGGTCGGCTGCTTCGGGCTGACCGAGCCGGGCACCGGCTCCGACGCGGGCAACCTCACGACGCGGGCCGTGCGGGACGGCGACGAGTACGTCATCGACGGCACCAAGATGTTCATCACCAACGGCACCTGGGCCGACGTCGTCCTGCTCTTCGCCCGCTCCACGGACGCCCCCGGCCACCGGGGCGTCTCCGCCTTCCTCGTCCCCGCCGACACGCCCGGCCTGACCCGCCGCACCGTCCACGGCAAGCTCGGGCTGCGCGGCCAGGCCACCGCCGAACTCGTCCTGGAGGGCGTGCGGGTCCCGGCCTCGGCGCTGCTCGGGCCGGAGGGCAAGGGCTTCTCGATCGCCATGTCGGCCCTGGCCAAGGGGCGGATGTCGGTGGCCGCGGGCTGCGTCGGCATAGCCCAGGCCGCCCTGGACGCGGCCGTGCGGTACGCGGGCGAGCGCGAGCAGTTCGGGAAGGTCATCGCCCGGCACCAGCTGGTGCAGGAGCTGATCAGCGACATCGCCGTGGACGTCGACGCCGCCCGGCTGCTGACCTGGCGGGTCGCCGATCTGATCGACCGGGGGCGGCCGTTCGCCGTCGAGTCCTCCAAGGCCAAACTGTTCGCGTCGGAGGCCGCCGTCCGCGCCGCGAACAACGCGCTGCAGGTCTTCGGCGGTTACGGCTACATCGACGAGTACCCCGCGGGCAAGCTGCTGCGGGACGCCCGCGTGATGACGCTCTACGAGGGCACGAGCCAGATCCAGAAGCTGGTGATCGGCCGGGCCCTGACCGGGGTCTCGGCGTTCTGAGTAGCGTCTGAGTACGTCGGCGGATGTGGCGCGGGCCGCGGTGGCCGAAGCTGTCGCCATGAGTGAGACACCGGGCAAACAGCAGAACACGGCCGCCTTCTACGGACAGGCCGTCGCCTCCTTCGCCGTCGCCATGGCGGCCACCGCGATCGGCATCTACCAGCTGAGCGCCGACGCCTGGGTGCGGGGCTTCCTCGCCATCGTCGTGCTGTACCTCGTCACCTCCTCCTTCACGCTGGCCAAGGTGATCCGGGACCGGCAGGAGGGGGCTGCGGCGGCCTCCCCCTACACCCCCTTCGACAAGCACTGAGGGGCAGCACCCGGCGAGCGCGCTAAGCGCTCGCTCACCTTCGGCGGTATGGTGGTGCCCCTGTCAGTGGAGAGGGGCGAGTGATGAGTACGGCGGAGGAGACGGCCGGCGGCGAGGCGCAGGCGTGGGGCGAGGTCACGCCCGACGCGGCGCGGCGGTTGCTGATCGCCGCGGTGGAGGCCTTCGCCGAGCGCGGCTACCACGCCACGACGACCCGTGACATCGCGGGCCGGGCCGGGATGAGCCCGGCCGCGCTCTACATCCACTACAAGACCAAGGAGGAGCTGCTCCACCGCATCAGCAGGATCGGGCACGAGAAGGCCCTGGAGATCCTTCGGACGGCGTCCCGCCGTGAGGGCAGCCCCACCGAGCGGCTCGCCGACGCGGTCAGCTCCTTCGTGCGCTGGCACGCGGGCGGGCGGACCACCGCGCGGGTGGTGCAGTACGAACTCGACTCGCTCGGCCCCGAGGCCCGCGCCGAGATCCTCGGCCTGCGGCGCCAGGTCGACGCGGAGGTGCGCGGCATCATCGAGGAGGGCGTGCGCGCGGGCGAGTTCGAGGTCATCGACGTGCACGGGACGACGCTGGCGGTGCTGTCGCTGTGCATCGACGTGGCGCGGTGGTTCAAGGTGGGCGGGCCGCGCACACCCGAGGAGGTCGGCGAGCTGTACGCCGACCTCGTGCTGCGGATGGTGGGCGCGGCGGGTTCCGGGGCTGTGCCGGCGGCGCCCGCTGAGCCTCAGAGGTAGTAGCGCGAGACGGACTCGGCGACGCAGACGGGCTTGTCGCCGCCCTCGCGTTCCACGGTGAAGGCGACGGTCACCTGGACGCCGCCGGGGACGTCGTCGGCGCCGGTGATCGTCGCGGTGGCGCGCAGGCGGGATCCGACGGGCACGGGAGCGGGGAAACGGACCTTGTTGGTGCCGTAGTTGACGCCCATCCTCACGCCCTCGACGGAGATCAGCTGAGGGCCGAAGAGGGGGAGCAGCGACAGGGTCAGATAGCCGTGCGCGATGGTCGTGCCGAAGGGGCCGGCGGCGGCCTTCTCCGGGTCGACGTGGATCCACTGGTGGTCACCGGTGGCCTCCGCGAAGAGGTCGATCCGCTTCTGGTCGATGTCGAGCCAGTCGGTGTACCCCAGCTGTTCGCCGACCGCCGACTTCAGGTCGTCGACGGACGTGAAGATCCTCGGCTGTGCCATGTCGTCCAGGCCTCTCGTGCGGGGAAGCTTTATCTAAGCGACTGCTTAGCATGGTCGGCCGTGAGGGCTGTGTCAACGGACTGGGTAGGGTTCGAGGGGTGCCTCAGATTCCAGAGAAGATCCACGAGCTCACGGTCGGGCAGCTGTCGGCGCGCAGTGGGGCGGCGGTGTCCGCTCTGCACTTCTACGAGTCCAAGGGCCTGATCAGCAGTCGCCGTACGGCGGGCAACCAGCGCCGGTACTCCCGTGACACGCTGCGGCGGGTGGCGTTCATCAGGGCCGCGCAGCGCGTCGGGATTCCGCTCGCGACGATCCGTGAGGCGCTGGCGGAGCTGCCGGAGGAGCGGACGCCGACCAGGGAGGACTGGGCGCGTCTGTCGGAGGCGTGGCGCTCGGAGCTGGACGAACGCATCAAGCAGCTGAACCGCCTCCGGGACCATCTCACCGACTGCATCGGCTGCGGCTGCCTCTCCCTGGACACGTGCGTGCTGTCCAACCCGGGCGACGTCTTCGGTGAACGCCGGGCGGGGTCCCGCCTGATGGTGGAACGCAACGGCGGGGGCGCGGGTCGCGGGTAGCGGGGGTGTCCGTCCCCGGAAGGGCGCGACGGGGTGTCACACCGGCCGACTGGCGTTGACGCGCCCAGCGCCGCGGGCGGACACCCCCGGCACGGCCCTTCCGTGCGCCGGCGGGCGCGGGCGCGTCGCGGCTGCCGCCGGGCTGCGGGCAGGCGCGCCGCTCGGGCGCCCGGCCCCGGCCGCACCGGTCCTTCGTCAACGGCCGTACTCGACCAGCCCCGCCGCGACCAACTCCGCGTTGGACCGGGCCGGTCGTCCGTCCGGCAGGACCAGGACGTCCTCCAGCCCCACCCGCGTCGCCAGCCCCAGTTCGCCGGCCAGCCGCAGCACCGGCCACGCGCCCCCGTCCTCCCCGTGCAGCAGGACGGGCCGGCCGTGCGCGGAACCGAGCTCGGACAGCAAGCCCCGCGCGGACGTCACCGCGGTGGACGCGTCCGTGTCCGTCACCTCGGCGAGAACCCGCAGCACCCTCGGCCCGAGCGGCGAGGACGCGAACCGCCGCGCCCCGTCCGTGCCGGACCAGATGCCCGCCTCCACGTCCACCCCGAGGTCGAGCAGCGCGGCGGCGATCTCCTCCGCCCCCGGCTCGTGCCAGTTGACCGAGGCGTGGTCGGGCAGCACCGTCCAGCCCCGGATCCGGTCGAGTCTCGCGGCGTGGTCCGGTTCGGCCCACGCCCCCGTGGTCACGCCCACCGGTACGGGCACCCGCGACCGCACCGCCGTCAGCGTCTCCGCCAGCACGCGCGGCGACAACGTGTCCCGCCCGCACGGCGTCTTGGGATGGACGTGGACGTCCGTGGCCCCGGCGGCCACGGCGGCCGCGGCGGAGGCGGCCATCGCCTCCGGCGTCAGCGGCACCGCCGTACCGTCAGCGGCCGTCCGCGGACCGTTCAGACACACCTGCACCATGCCGACGATGGTGCCAGTTCCCGCCGACAGTGGGGGTGCGGCATCCCCGGCGCACCCCCCGCGCACCCGCATCCGTCAAGCCGGCACCAGCGACCTCGCCCGCCTGGCGTCCGCCAGGGCCTCGGGCGTGAGCACGGGACGCGGCACCAGGATCCCGCAGTCCGCGCAGACCGGACCCGCCGAGGGTTCGTGATCCAGGCCGTACTTCCAGGCGAGTCGTTCCCCACCGCACACCGGGCAGCTCGAACCCGGTTCGCGCTCCAGCGCGGCGATCAGCCGGCGCAGCACCTCGGCCAGCGGTTCACGGGGATGGACCGCCGGATCGTCGCACCACGCCACGCCGAAACCGCCCCAGGTCAGCCGGTGCCAGTCGTCCACGCTGCCCGGCCGGCGCAGTCCGTCGTGCTTCTCCTTCTTGCGGCGCTCGGCGAACTCGACCTCGTAGGCCAGCCAGACCGCGCGCGCCTCCTCCAGTTCGTCCAGTGCGGCCACGAGCCGCGCCGGATCGGGGGATCGGTCCTCGGGACCGAACCCGGCCCGGGAGCACAGATGGTCCCAGGTCGCCCTGTGCCCGTACGGCGCGAACCTCTCAAGGCACTTGCGCAGCGAATAGCGCCGCAAGGCCAGATCGCACCGCGGATCGCGGACCTGTCTCGCCAGACTTCGGAAACCGGCCATCGTCCTGCACCTCCGTCACACCTGCACCTGTACATCCGGTCACTTCGGCGTCGTCGTACGGACGTCGCCGAATAGACGTATCGACAAGCGAATCGGCTCCATCCGATTCCACATGGCCTCCATAAGCCGTCCGGCGAAGCTCACCTGTCGACTGCCGTGATCCGTGTGCCTGTTGTGCTGACTTCCAAAAGTGACGCTTGTTCACCTTCAAAGGCGGGGATACCGGCGGTAACATCCCGCCCACCCCACGTCGGGAGGAGCCCCCATGCCACGGCGTCACCCACGCACCGTTCTCGACAGACTGAGAACTCCCCGCGGAATCCCCGGGTTCCTGAAGACCGCATCCGTATGCGCCCTGATCGCCGGTCTTTTGTCGCCCCTCGCCCCGGCGGCGGCCGCGGGGACGGCCGAAGCGCGCACGGCGGCGGCCGCGAACGACCACTGCGGGAACCGGTGTTCGGACATCCTGCCGCCCGGCCAGAACGGCAACGCCACCCTCGCCCAGATCCTCCTCAACCAGGCCTTCGGCACCCAGCCCGAGCACGCCGCGGACCAGCTCGGGCCCTACAACAACCTCGCCAAGGGCTATCCCGGCCTCACCAACGACAAGATCAACACCTTCTTCAACGACGCGTCCTTCGGTGTGTCGGCGGACCAGGTCGCCTCCACCGTCAAGCCCGCCGGGCGCGGTGACGTGACGATCGTCCGGGACAAGAAGACCGGGGTGCCGCACATCACCGGCACGACGCGCTACGGCACCGAGTTCGGCGCCGGCTACGCGGCGGCCCAGGACCGGCTGTGGCTCATGGACGTCTTCCGGCACGTCGGGCGGGGACAGCTGACCTCCTTCGCGGGCGGCGCGCCCTCCAACCAGGGGCTGGAGCAGCAGTTCTGGCGGCACGCCCCGTACACCGAGGCGGATCTGCAGGCGCAGATCGACAACGCGGTGGCGTCGAACGGCGAACGCGGCAGACAGGCCCTCGCCGACGCCAGGGCCTACCTCGACGGCATCAACGCCTATATCGACGCCTCCGACAGCGGCCGCTACTTCCCCGGGGAATACGTGCTCACCGGGCACAAGGACTCAATCACCAACGCCGGGAAGATAGAACACTTCAAGATCACCGACCTGGTGGCGCTCGCCTCGGTCATCGGCGCGCTGTTCGGTTCCGGCGGGGGCGGCGAGGTCAGCAACGCGATCTCCCTCCTGGCCGCCCAGGAGAAGTACGGCGTCGCCGAGGGCACCAAGGTCTGGGAGTCCTTCCGGATGCGCAACGACCCGGAAGCCGTCCTCACCCAGCGGACGGGCAGCTTCCCCTACGCCACCAAGCCCGGCGACCCGCAGGGCACGGCCCTGCCCGACGCCGGCTCGGTGCGCGCGGAACCGCTCGTCCACGACCGTACCGGCAGCGCCACGACGCCCGCCGCCACCGGCGCGTCCGGGGAGGCGGCGAAGACGGCCCTGTCGTCCGCCCGGCGCGGCATGTCCAACGCCCTCGTGGTGAGCGGGAAGCACACCGCCAGTGGGCACCCCGTCGCCGTGTTCGGCCCCCAGACCGGTTACTTCGCCCCGCAGTTGCTGCTGCTCCAGGAGATCCAGGGTCCGGGCATCAGCGCCCGCGGCGCCTCCTTCGCCGGCCTCAGCTTCTACGTGGAACTCGGCCGCGGCCAGGACTACGCGTGGAGCGCCACCACCTCGGGCCAGGACATCATCGACACGTACGCCGTCGAACTGTGCCAGGACGACTACCACTACCTCTACCGCGGCACCTGCACGCCGATGGAGAAGGTCGAGCAGAAGAACGCCTGGAAGCCCACGGTCGCCGACGGCACCGCGGCCGGTTCCTACACGATGCGGGTGTGGCGCACGAAGTACGGGCCGGTGGAGTACCGCGCCACGGTCGGCGGCAAGAAGGTCGCCTACACCACCCTGCGCTCGTCCTTCCTGCACGAGGCCGACTCCATCATCGGCTTCCAGATGCTGAACGACCCGGACTACGTCAAGGGCCCGGAGGACTTCCGGAAGGCGGTGCAGCACATCAACTACACCTTCAACTGGTTCTACGCCGACTCCGAGCACACCGCGTACTACAACAGCGGCGACAACCCCGTGCGCGCGAGCGGCGTCGACGCCGAGTTCCCGGTGTGGGCCAGGCCCGCGCACGAGTGGCGCGGCTGGGACCCGGCGACCAACACCGCCGACTACACCCCGCCCTCCGCGCACCCGCACTCCGTCGACCAGGACTACTACATCTCCTGGAACAACAAGCAGGCCCAGGACTACACGACCGCGCCCTGGGGCAACGGCTCCGTGCACCGCGGCAACCTCCTGGAGGACCGGGTCCGCAAGCTGGTCCAGCAGGGTGGGGTGACCCGGGCCTCGCTGGTGCGGGCCATGGCGGACGCCGGGCTCGCCGACCTGCGCGCCGAGGACGTCCTGCCCAAGCTGCTGAGGGTCCTCGGCAGCGCGCCGGTCACCGACTCCGCCGCGGCGGCCGCCGTGGGCAAGCTCCAGGCGTGGGTGGCCGCCGGCGGCCAGCGCACCGAGACCTCGGCCGGCTCCAGGAAGTACGCCGACGCCGACGCGATCCGCATCCTCGACGCCTGGTGGCCGCTGCTGGTCGAGGCCCAGTTCCAACCGGGCCTCGGCGGCGAGCTGTACCGGGCCATGACCGCCAACCTGCCCGTCGACGAGGCCCCGTCCGCCGCGCACGGCCCGACCGGCTCGCACGCCGGCAGCTCCTTCCAGTACGGCTGGTGGAGTTACGTCGACAAGGACATCCGGGCCGTCCTCGGCGAGCAGGTCAAGGGCCCGCTGGCGCGCACGTACTGCGGCGGCGGCAGCCTCGGCGCCTGCCACGGCATGCTCGTCAGGACCCTGAAGGAGGCCGCCGGAAAGACCGCGGCGCAGGTCTACCCCGGCGACGACGTGTGCGCGGCGGGCGACCAGTGGTGCGCCGACTCGATCAGCCACCGCACGCTCGGCGGCATCAAGCACGGCCCGATCAGCTGGCAGAACCGGCCGACCTACCAGCAGGTCGTGGAGTTCACCTCGCACCGGTAGGCACGTCGTGTGACGCGGGTTCCGGCGGCGGGGCGGTGAACGCGGCCCGCCGCCGGGACCGGACCGATGGAGGAGGCGGTCCAGCCGGCTCAGCGGTACAGGAGGTACTTCCGCCGGGTCCGGCGGAACGCCGCGAGCTCCTCCTGCCAGCCGGCCACCACCTCGTCGGTGCCCGCGCCGGCGTCGATCATCGTGCGCACGCGCGTGCTGCCGGTGAGCTTGTCGATCCAGTGGTCCGGGCGCCAGGCGAAACCGCTCCAGACCCGCTTGGCGGTGACCAGCAGGCCGATCCCGGTGCGGACGGGGTCGAAGGCGGCCCGGTCGTGCACATGGAGCTGCACCCCGCCGATCGTCTTCCCCTGGAACTTGGAGAAGGTGGGCGCGAAGTACGCCTCCCTGAACCGGACCCCGGGCAGGGCGAGCCCGTTCGCCGCGGCCGCCCAGCGCCGGTCGACCCCCTCCGCGCCGAGCAGTTCGAACGGCCGGGTGGTGCCGCGGCCCTCCGACAGGTTGGTGCCCTCGAACAGGCACGTCCCGGCGTACACCAGGGCCGTCTCCGGGGTGGGCATGTTGGGGCTCGGCGGCACCCAGGGCAGTCCGGAGGCGTCGTAGAAGTCCGAGCGCCGCCAGCCCGACATGGTCACGGTCTCCAGCGGCACCGGCTCGGTCAGGAACTCCCCGTTGAACAGCAGCGCCAGCTCCGCGACGGTCATGCCGTGGGCCTGGGAGACGGGCTGCCGCCCGACGAACGTGGCGAACTCCCGGTGCAGCACGGGCCCGAGGGCCGCCCGGCCGGTCACCGGGTTGGGCCGGTCCAGGACCACGAACCGCTTGCCCGCGAGCCGCGCCGCCTCCATGCAGTCGTACAGGGTCCAGATGTAGGTGTAGAAACGCGCGCCGACGTCCTGGATGTCGAAGACGACCGTGTCGACGCCGGACGCGGTGAAGACGTCCGCGAGCGGGCGGCCGCTCTTGAGGTACGTGTCGTAGACGGGCAGTCCGGTCGCCGGGTCGTCGTGGCGGCCCTCGGAGTCGCCGGCCTGGGCGGTGCCGCGGAAGCCGTGTTCGGGGCCGAAGACGGCGGTCAGGCCGACCCGGTCGTCGGCGTGCATGACGTCGACGATGTGGCGGGCGTCCCGGGTGATGCCGGTCGGGTTCGTCACGACGCCGACCTGCTGGCCGTCGAGCAGGGCGTAGCCGTCCCGGGCGAGTCGTTCGAAGCCGGTGAGGAGGGGCCGGCGTCGCGGGGCCGCGGTCGCCGTGGGTGTGGCCGAGACGGCTGCCGCCGTGGCCGCCGTGAGGACGGTTCGTCTTGAGGGGCGCATGGGGTGGGGGGCCTCCCTGATCCGTGGTGTGGCGGTTCGACGGGGCTGGTCGCGCGGTTCCTCGCGCCCCTAAGCGTCGTGCGGCAGGCCTTCCTTCAAACATACCGACCGGTTAGTCTGGCTTGGTTGCTGAGCCGCGAACGAGGAGACCGATGGTGGGAGCCTTTCAGGGGTCGGGCGTCGTTGTCACGGGGGCCGGGAGCGGGATCGGGGCGGCGCTCGCCCGGCGGTTCGCCGCCGAGGGGGCCAGGGTCGTCGTCAACGACCTGGACGCCGAGCGTGCCAAGCGCGTCGCGGAGGAGATCGGCGGCACGGCCGTCGCCGGGGACGCCTCGGCGATCGTCGCCGACGCCCGTGACGCGCTGGACGGGACCGTGGACGTCTACTGCGCCAACGCCGGGGTCGCCTTCGAGGGCGGCGACGCCGACGGGCCGCTGGACGAGACCGCCTGGGCCGCCTCCTGGGACGTGAACGTCATGGCGCACGTCAGGGCCGCCCACGCCCTGCTGCCCGCCTGGCTGGAGCGCGGCAGCGGACGGTTCGTCTCCACCGTGTCCGCCGCCGGGCTGCTCACCATGATCGGAGCGGCGCCCTACGCCGTCACCAAGCACGGCGCCCTCGCCTTCGCCGAGTGGCTGTCGCTGACCTACCGGCACCGGGGCGTGAAGGTGCACGCCATCTGCCCGCAGGGGGTGCGCACCGACATGCTGGCCGCCACCGGCAGCGCGGGCGACCTGGTGCTCCAGCCGACCGCGATCGAGCCGGAGGCCGTGGCGGACGCGCTGCTCCAGGGCGTCGAGGAGGACCGCTTCCTGATCCTGCCGCACCCCGAGGTCGCCGCCTACTACCAGGCCCGGGCCGGCGACCCGGACCGGTGGCTGTCGGGCATGAACCGCATCCAGCGGCAGTGGGAGGCCACCCGGTGACCGGGTCCCGTTACGCCGCCAAGCCCTGGCTCGCCCTGCTCAGCGACGCCCAGAAGGGCGCCGTCGATCCCGCGGGATCCCTGGTGCACGCCCTGCGCCGGATCGCGGCCGAGACGCCCGACAGCGACTTCCTGGCCTACTTCGACGGCCGGCTCACCTACCGCGAGGCCGACGAGCTCAGCGACTCCGTCGCCGGTCACCTGGCCGCGCGCGGGCTGGAGCGCGGCGACCGGGTCGCGGTGCTGCTGCAGAACTCCCCGCACTTCGTGCTGGCCGTGCTCGGCGCCTGGAAGGCGGGCGCGGTCGTGGTGCCCGTCAACCCGATGTACAAGTCGGGCGAGGTGGCCCACGTCCTGCGCGACGGCGAGGTCGCCGCGCTGGTCTGCTCGGACCGGGCCTGGGAGTCGTACCTGCGCGGGACGGCGGCCGGCTCGCCGGTGCGGATCGTGCTCACCGGGTGCGAGCTGGACTTCCAGACGCGCGGTGACGCGCGCGTGCTCACCTTCGAGCGGCTGCCCCAGGCCCCGGACGCGGACGACCTGGTGGCCGTCGCGCGGGCCGGGCACCGGGCGCCCGAGGACCGGGACCCCGACCCGGCCGGCATCGCGCTGATCAGCTACACCTCCGGCACCAGCGGCACGCCCAAGGGCGCGACCAACACGCACCGCAACATCATGTACAACGCCGAGCGGCAGCGGACGGGCCTCGGGCTGCCCGAACGGCCCGTGTACTTCGCGCTGGCACCGCTGTTCCACATCACCGGCATGGTCTGCCAGTTCGGCGCCTGCCTGAACAGCGGGGGCACGCTCGTGCTGGCCTACCGCTTCGAGGCGGGCGTCGTCCTCGACGCGTTCGCCGAGCACCGGCCGCACTACACCGTCGGCCCGTCCACGGCCTTCATGGCCCTGGCCGCGCACCCCGACGTCACCCCGGACCACTTCTCCTCCTTCCGGGTGATCTCCTCCGGCGGCGCCCCGCTGCCCCCGGCCCTGGTGGAGAGGTTCCGGGCGGGCTTCGGCCCGTACCTCCGCAACGGCTACGGACTGACCGAGTGCACCGCGCCCTGCGCCTCCGTGCCACCCGGCCTGGAAGCACCCGTCGACCCGGTCTCCGGGACGCTCGCCGTGGGCCTGCCCGGCCCCGACACGGTCGTCCGGATCGTCGACGACCACGGAGCGGAGGTGCCCTTCGGCGAGCAGGGCGAGATCCTCGTCAGCGGCCCCCAGGTCGTGCCCGGCTACTGGCGCCGCCCCGACGCCACCGCCGAGACCTTCCCCGGAGCCGAACTGCGCACCGGCGACATCGGCTTCATGGACGAGCAGGGCTGGCTGTACGTCGTCGACCGCAAGAAGGACATGATCAACGCGTCCGGCTTCAAGGTGTGGCCGCGCGAGGTCGAGGACGTCCTCCACACGCACCCGGCCGTGCGGGAGGCCGCCGTGGTGGGCGTGCCCGACGGGTACCGCGGGGAGACCGTCAAGGCGTACATCAGCCTGCGCCCGGGTGCCGAGACGGACCCGGATGAGCTCGCCGCCCACTGCAAGGAGAGACTGGCCGCCTACAAGTACCCGCGCCAGGTGGAGATCCTGCCGGACTTGCCGAAGACGGCCAGTGGGAAGATCCTCCGTCGGGAACTCCGTTCCCGGACGCAAGGCAACTGACAGCAGTACGGAAAGGCAGGTGGCGGCAGTGCCCAGGACCACGGACCCGGACGGCACTCCCGTCCCTCAGCGGCTCCTGGCCGCCGCCACCCGGCTCTTCGCCGAGCAGGGCTACGACCGCACCTCGGTGCAGGAGATCGTCGAGGCGGCCGGTGTCACCAAAGGGGCGCTGTACCACTACTTCGGCTCGAAGGACGACCTCCTGCACGAGGTGTACGCGCGCGTGCTGCGCATCCAGCAGGAGCGTCTCGACGCGGTGGCGGGCGCGGACGAGCCGGTCGAGAAGCGGTTGCGGGCCGCGGCGGCGGACGTCGTGGTGACGACGATCGACAACCTCGACGACGCGATGATCTTCTGGCGGTCGATGCACCACCTGAGCCCGGAGAAGAACAAGCAGGTGCGCGCGGAGCGCCGCCGCTACCACGAGCGCTTCCGGGCGCTGATCGAGGAGGGCCAGCGCACGGGCGTCTTCTCCACGGCGACCCCGGCGGACCTGGTCGTGGACTACCACTTCGGCTCGGTCCACCACCTGTCGACGTGGTACCGCCCGGACGGCCCGCTCAGCCCCCAGGAGGTCGCCGACCACCTGGCCGACCTGCTGCTGCGCGCGCTGCGCCCGTAGCGCGCCGACTGGGCGGGGTTCAGGGGCCGGTCCCTGAACCCCCCGGCCTCACACGTACCGCTTCAGCTCCCGCCGGGCCAGCGAGCGCTGGTGCACCTCGTCCGGCCCGTCCGCGATCATCAGCGTCCGCGCCCCCGCGTACAGCTCCGCCAGCGGGAAGTCCTGGCTCACGCCACCCGCCCCGTGCAGCTGGATCGCCCGGTCGAGGATGTCCACCACCGCCCGGGGCGTCGCGATCTTGATGGCCTGGATCTCGGTGTGCGCCCCGCGGTTGCCCACCGTGTCCATCAGCCACGCCGTCTTCAGCACCAACAGCCGCAGCTGCTCCACCGTCACCCGCGCGTCGGCGATCCAGTTGTGCACCACACCCTGCTGCGCCAGCGCCTTGCCGAAGGCCGTCCGGGACACCGCCCGCCGGCACATCAGCTCGATCGCCCGCTCGGCCATGCCGATCAGCCGCATGCAGTGGTGGATGCGCCCGGGCCCCAGCCGCGCCTGCGCGATGGCGAAGCCGCCGCCCTCCTCGCCGACCAGGTTCGACACCGGCACGCGCGCGTGATCGAAGACGATCTCCGCGTGACCGCCGTGGTAGTGGTCCTCGTACCCGAACACCTGCATCGCGCGCTCGATCCTGACGCCCGGGGTGTCGCGCGGCACCAGCACCATGGACTGCTGGCGCCGGATGTCCTCCCCGTCCGGGTCGGTCTTGCCCATCACGATGAAGATCTTGCAGTCGGGGTGCATGGCGCCGGAGATGTACCACTTGCGGCCGGTGATGACGTACTCGTCGCCGTCCCGCTCGATGTGGGTCGTGATGTTCGTGGCGTCCGAGGAGGCCACGTCCGGCTCGGTCATCGCGAACGCCGAGCGGATCTCACCGGCCAGCAGCGGCTCCAGCCACTGCTTGCGCTGCTGCTCGTCGCCGAACTGGGTGAGCACCTCCATGTTGCCGGTGTCGGGCGCCGCGCAGTTCGTCACCGTCGGCGCCAGCTGCGGCGAGCGGCCCATGATCTCGGCGAGCGGCGCGTACTGCAGGTTGGTCAGCCCGGCGCCGTACTCGGAGTCCGGCAGGAAGAGGTTCCACAGGCCCTGCCTGCGGGCCTCGGCCTTCAGTTCCTCCACCACGGGCACGGTCTCCCACGGCGAGGTGAGCCGCTCGCGCTGCTCGTGCGCGACGGCCTCGGCCGGGTAGACGTACTCGTCCATGAAGGCGAGGAGCTTGGCGCGCAGCTCTTCGGTGCGCGCGTCGAAAGCGAAGTCCATGTGGATCAGCCCTCCTGGAGGCCTTCGTTGAGCGTGGTCAGCCCGTGCCGGACGAAGACGGGCACGAGGTCGCCGATGCGGTCGAAGCCGCGCCCGACCGTCTGGCCGAGCGTGTAGCGGTAGTGGATGCCCTCGAGGATCACGGCGAGCTTGAACCAGGCGAAGGCCGTGTACCAGGAGACCGCGGAGACGTCGCGCCCCGAGCGCGCGGCGTACCGCTCGATCAGTTCGGACGGCGCCGGGTGTCCGGGCGCCTCGGCGGTGGTGGAGACGGGCGACTCCGGCAGGCCGAGCGGCATGCTGTACATCACCAGCAGGCCGAGGTCGGTGAGCGGGTCGCCCAGCGTCGACATCTCCCAGTCGAGGATCGCCCGGATCGAGTCGTCCTCGCCGATCAGCACGTTGTCGAGCCGGTAGTCGCCGTGCACCACGGCCGGGGCGGGGGAGTCGGGCAGCTCGCGCCCGAGCGCGGCGTGCAGCTCGTCGATGCCGTCCAGGTCGCGGTTGCGGGAGGCGTCGAGCTGCTTGCCCCAGCGCCGCAGCTGTCGGTCCAGGAAGCCCTCGGGCCGGCCGAAGTCGGCGAGACCCACCTCGGCCGGGTCGACCGCGTGCAGTTCCACCAGCGTGTCGACCAGGTTCAGCACCGCGCCCCGGGTGCGCTCCGGGCCGAGCGGCACGAGCTGGTCGGCCGTGCGGTAGGGCGTGCCCTCGACGAACTCCATGACGTAGAACGGCGCCCCGAGCACCTCCTCGTCGTCGCACAGCAGCACCGGCCGCGGCACCGGCACCGCGGTCGGGTGCAGCGCGCTGATCACCCGGTGCTCGCGCTTCATGTCGTGCGCGGTGGCCAGCACGTGGCCGAGCGGGGGCCGCCGTACGACCCACCGGTCGCCGCCGTCGGAGACCGCGTAGGTGAGGTTCGACCGTCCGCCCTCGATCAGCCGGCCGGACAGCGGGCCGTTGACCAGTCCGGGCCGCTCCCGGTCGAGCAGGCCGCGCAGCCGGTCGAGATCGAGTCCGGGCGGGTGGTCGGGGCTCATGCGTCGCTCCTACGGGCAGGTGAACGGTTCCCGACTCATGATGCCGACCGGTCGGTATGTCGTCCAGAGGGGGGCCGAAACGTGATCGGAGCCACGATAGGCCGACGGGGGCCCGCGTGGGGCCGGGGGGAATTCCGGGCCGGTTCGTTCAGGCCATCCGGCTTGCGCGCCGCCCGCCCAGCCTTGAGGGTCGGACCCATGAAGGCGATCAGCTACTCACGGTACGGCGGACCCGAGGTGCTGGCGTTCGGGGAGGTGCGCGATCCCGTGGTCGGCCCGGACGCGGTGCTGGTCAAGGTGCGGGCGGCGGCCGTGAACCCCGTCGACTGGAAGGCCCGCGAGGGGCACCTCGGCGGCATTCTCGCCCCCGTGTTCCCGGTGGTGCCCGGCTGGGACGTCTCGGGCGTCGTCGTGCGGCCCGGGGTGGCCGTCTCGGAGTTCGACATCGGGGACGAGGTCATCGGCTACGTCCGGGAGGACTTCCTGTCCCGCGGCACCTTCGCCGAGTACGTGGCCGCGCCCCTGCGCACCCTCGCCCGCAAGCCGCGCAACCTCACCTGGGAGGAGGCGGCCGGACTGCCCCTGGTCGGGCTCACCGCCTACCAGGTGCTGCGCAAGGTGCTGGAGGTGAAGCGGGGCGAGACCGTCCTGGTGCACGCCGCGGCCGGCGGCGTCGGCTCGATCGCCGTGCAGCTCGCCGGCCACCTCGGGGCGCGGGTGATCGGCACGGCGAGCGAGCCGAACCACGACTTCGTGCGGGGCCTAGGCGGCGAGCCGGTGGCGTACGGCGAGGGTCTGGGAGAGCGCGTGCGGGGACTGGCGCCCGAGGGGGTGGACGCGGTCTTCGACACGGTCGGTGGCGACGCGCTGAAGGTCTCGGCGAACCTGCTGGCGCCCGAGGGCCGGCTGGTGTCCATCGCCGACAACGAGGTGGTGAACTACGGCGGCCGCTACTACTTCGTCCGCCCCGACGCCGAGGACCTGCGGCGGCTGTCCGAACTGGCGGAGCAGGGCGTGGTGAGCGTGCACGTCGACGAGACCTTCCCGCTGGAGCGGGCGGCGGACGCGCACCGGCGGAGCGAGGAGGGCCGGACCCGCGGCAAGATCGTCGTGACGGTGGACTGGGAGAGCGAGGCCGGGTGAGGGCCAGGCCTTAGAGGACGAGGGCCGCTGCGCACACCGCCATCGCCACCGTGCACAGCGCCGCCGCCGCGGCGTGCCGGGGCGCGAACGCCACGGGGTGGGGCGTCGCCGCGAGAGCGCCGATCCGGCGGTGGGCGATGCCGAGGACCCCCAGCCAGAGCACACAGCACAGCGCGCACGCCAGGATGCCGGCCGCCGACGCCCCGCCGTGCAGCGTGGTCTTCACGGCGAGGACGGCGACGACCGTGCCGGACAGCGTGGTACGCCGCCAGGCGAGCCGGGTCCGCTCGGGCTGCAGCCCGGGATCGCGGTCGGGAGCCCGCCGTACCGCCGGCGGGCTCACCCCTCCCACCCCACGAGCACGACGACGACCATCGCGACGGCCACGACCGCCACGACGAGGCTCAGCAGCGCGGGGAACCGCGACACCGGCAGGTCCTCGCCCCGGCGCATGGCCCGCTCGCAGCGCACCCAGTGGTTGACCGCCCGCAGCGAGCACAGCACGCCCGCGGCGAGCAGGGCGAGCGCCAGCCCGACCCGCCAGCCCCAGCGCAGGTCCGGCAGGAACTGGTCCACGGCGAAGCCGCCGCCGATCAGCGCGAGCGCGGTGCGCAGCCAGGCGAGGAAGGTGCGTTCGTTCGCCAGCGAGAACCGGTAGTCGGGCGTCTCACCCTCCCGCCGCACCTCGGCGGGCGCGAACCACAACCGGACGTTCCGTACGAACTCGATCACGTGCGCGACCCTACCCGGGGGCCGGTCGCCCACCACGTCAGCCCGTCGCCCACCACGTCAGCCCGTCGCCCACCACGTCAGCCCGTCGACCACCACATCAGCCCGTCGACCGGAACGCCCTGAGCCGTTCGTAGGCCGCGAGCCCGTCGGGCACCCACTCCCAGTCGGCCAGCCGCCGCTCCACCTCGTCCTCGGACAGGAAGCCGTGCCAGGCGACCTCCTCGGCCTGCGGCCGCACGGGCAGCTCGCAGCGCACCTCGTACACCGCCGACCACCAGCTGCGGCCGGGGCCGCCGTCGTAGCGGAACTTGAAGAGGAAACGCGGTTCCGGCAGGCCGGTGACGCCCAGTTCCTCCTCGGCCTCACGCAGGGCGGCCGCGTCGTAGGTCTCGCCCGCGCCGACGACCCCGCCGACGAACATGTCGTACAGGGAGGGGAAGACCAGCTTGGCCGGGGTGCGCCGGTGCACGAAGATCCGGCCCCCGGCGTCCCGGGCCTGGACGAACACGCAGCGGTGCCGCAGCCCCCGGGCATAGGCCTCGCCCCTCGGGGACCGCCCGACGACCCGGTCGTGCTCGTCGACGATGTCGAGGATCTCGTCAGCAGCGCTCATGGCCCCATCCAAGCAGGGGCGGAACGGACGGTGGGGCAGGGCCCGTCAGGAGGAGGCCGGGCTGACGGCGGGCGCCGCGACCCGCGCGCGCCGCGCCGCCCCCGCCGGCATCGCCGGATGCAGCCCCAGCAGCACGATGCCCCTGACCACGGCCGCGAGACCGACGGCCTCCCAGGTGAGCGCCACCGCGTCGGTGCGCAGCCGGTCGCCCAGGAACCCGACGCCGCAGACGATCCCGGCGAGCGGCTGGGCCGCGGTCAGGGCCGGCAGCGACGTGCGCAGGGACGCCGTCTCGAAGGCGCTCTGCACGAGGACCAGCCCGGTGACGCCCAGCGCCAGCACCGCGTAGGGCTGCCAGCCGGTCAGCAGCCCGGCCAGTCCGCCCTCGGCCGCCTTCTGCCCGCTCACCCGGGTCAGGGCGTCCTGCACCCCGTACAGCAGCCCGGCGGCGAGCGCCAGCAGCACCGGACCGGAGGCCGGCCGGGAACGCCGGCCGCGCGCGGTCAGGAGCAGGGCGAACCCGGCCATCGCGCCGATGATCAGCCACTGCCGCACGGGATCGGCCGTCGCGGTGCCGCCCTCGGGCCGCCCCGCCACGATGAACGCCGTGACGCCGCCCGCGAGCAGCAGCAGCCCCGCCCACCCCTGGCGGCCCAGCGGCTGCCGGGACTGCTTGCGGGAGAGCGCGAGCGCGAAGAGCAGGTTCGTCGCCAGCAGCGGTTCCACCAGCGACAGCTCGCCCTGCCCGAGCGCGGCGGCCCCCAGCGCCATGCCGGCCACCATCAGCCCGATGCCGCCGAGCCAGCGGGGCACCTTGGCCAGGTCGAGCAGCAGCCGGCCGTACCGGCCGGCTCCGTCCGGGCGCGCCCGTACGTCCTGTCATCGTCGGAGCCGCGGCCCGCCCACGCTATGACGTACGTCACAAAGGGCGAAAGGGGCGAACCGACCGCCAGCCGCCCTCTCCCCAGCAGTTCCCTTGATCACAAATCCCTCACAAGCAACGGCACTTGACGCGTGTAACGCGAGGGCGGGGCTTGACGTCAACCGTTGGCGGGGGGTTGGCTGTGCGTGATCAGTTCATGGCGGTGCGCACACCCGCGCGCCGGTGACCACCGTGAGCCGAAACACAAGAAGAGCGCGTGAGGAAGTTCCGCGGTGTCCCCACCCCCGCCTCCCCTCGGCCGTGGCCGCAGACGTGCGGCGCAGGCCTTCGACGAGGCCCTCGACGACGCCGACCTCGCGACCGCGCGCGCCGCCCTGGCGCAGGGCCGCTGGCAGAGCGCCCGTTCCCTGCTGGTGCACACCGGAGACGACTGGGACCGGCGCGGCCACCGTGTCACGGTCCTGGCCCGCGAGTCCTACACGGCCGCCTGGGCCCGTGAGTGGCTCCTCGCCGAACCCGAGTCCGCCGACGCCTCGGTGCTGCTCGCCGTGGCCCAGGTCCGGCGCGTCCTGCACGGCAAGGGCAAACCGGCCCGGGCCCGCGAGGCCTGCCAGGAGGCGGCCGGCCGCGACCCCGCCGACCCCACCCCGTGGCTCGGGCTGCTCATGCTGGAGTGCGCGGTCGGCACCGACCAGGACGTCGTCCGGACCTTCGAGCAGGTCCGCGCCCGGTACGCCGACCACCACCACGCCCACCACCTGATGGTCGCCCGCCTCGCCGGCCGCCGCACGGAGGCCGGTCCGGACCCCCTGCACGAGGTCTACGACTTCGCCAACTGGGCCGCCGAACAGGCACCCGCCGACTCCCCGCTCGCGATCCTGCCGGTCATCGCCCACGCCGAGCGCTACCGCGCGCTGGCCGCCGCCGGGCACGAGTCCCCCGACCCGGCCGCCTCCGGGCACTGGACCGGCCGCCGCGCCCGGCAGGTGATGAAGGCCGCCTTCGACTGGTGGCTGGAGTGGGAGCTGGAGGGCCATCCGCGGCGGCTGATCGACCTGAACTTCCTCGCCCACGCCAAGTTCTGCGAGGGCCGGGGCGCCGAGGCCGCCGCCCTGTTCCACCGCATCGGCCGCCACGCCACCCCCGCGCCCTGGTCGTACCCCGACCGCGACCCGCACACCGCCTTCGCCGCCGCCCGCGCCGGCGCGCTCGGCACGGCCTGACACCCCCCCGTATCCCACCAGTGAGGACGCCCTCCCGATGACCACGGACAGTTCGAGAACGAGCACACCCGCCCCCGGCGGCATCAGTACGTTCAAGGGGCAGGAGCGCGCCCTGCGCGCCGACCGGCTCGGCACCGGGGGCCTGCTGCTCTCCGTGCTCGCCGCGACCGCACCCCTCATGGTCGTCGCGGGTGTCATGCCCACCACATTCGCGGTGATGGGCATCGTCGGACAGCCGCTGCTCTTCGTGGTCCTGGGCGTCGTCCTGATCCTGTTCAGCCTCGGCTACGCCGAGATGAGCCGCCACGTCCACAACGCGGGCGCCTTCTACGCCTACATCTCCCGCGGCCTCGGCGGTACCGCCGGCGCCGGCGCCGCCCTGGTCGCCCTCGTCGCCTACAACGCGCTCCAGATCGGCATCTACGGCATCCTCGGCTTCGAGGTCTCCGGACTCCTCGCCACCTACGCCGAGATCGAGGTCGCCTGGTGGATACCGGCCCTGGTGGCCGCGCTCGCCGTCGGGCTGCTGGGCTGGCTGAAGATCGACGTCAACGCCCGCGTGCTCGGCGTCCTGCTGGTCATCGAGGTGCTCCTCGTGGTGGTCTTCGACATCGCGGCCCTCGCCGACCCCGGCACGGAGGGCCTGTCGCTGCACGCCTTCAACCCCGACACCCTCACCGGCGCGGGCGTCGGCACCGCGCTGTGCTTCTGCATCGCCGCCTTCCTGGGCTTCGAGCAGGCCCCGGTCTACGCCGAGGAGACCAGCCGCCCGCACGTGCTGGTGCCGCGCGTGATGTTCCTCGCCGTCGGCGGGGTCGCGGTCTTCTTCGCGCTGAGCAGCTGGGCCCTCACCGTCGCCACCGGCCCCGCCGCGATCGTCGGCACGGCGCAGAAGCAGAGCGCCGGGCTGCTGTTCTTCCTCACCGAGTCCCGCCTCGGCGGCACCTTCACGGACGTCCTGCACGTCCTGTTCGTCACCGGCATGTTCGCCGCGCTGCTCAGCTTCCACAACGTCGTCGCCCGGTACGCCTTCGCCATGGGCCGCGAGGGCCTGCTGCCCGCCGCCTTCGGTCGCACCAGCGGCAGCAGCGGCGCCCCGGGCACCGGTTCGCTGCTCCAGACCGTGGTGGCCGTGGTGGTCGTGACCGGCTTCGCGATCGCCGACGACAAGCCGGTGGGCGATCCGACCGCGCCCGTCCTGCACCTGTTCACCTGGCTCGGCAACATCGGCGCCCTCGGCGTGATCGTCCTGATGGCGGCGGCCTCCCTGTCGGTCGTCGTCTTCTTCGTCCGCCGCGGCGCCGCCGGCGCCCAGGCCTGGCGGCTGGTCACCTCCGCGCTGGCCGGGATCGCCCTGCTCGTCATCGCCGGCTACACCGTCAAGGACTTCGACGTCCTCGTCGGTGCCGGGCCCGACTCCTCGCTGAGCTGGATGCTGCCCGGCGTCATCGGCCTCGCCCTCGCCGCCGGCCTGGTCCTCGGCCTGGTGCTGCGCGCCCGGGCCCCCGAGAAGCACGCCCGGATCGGACTGGGCAACGAGGCGTTCCAGCTGGACAAGGCGGCCTCGTCCTGACCCCGCCCGCGTGAGAAGTGGTGACGGAAGTCTGACGAGCACCCGCGGCCCCTGTCCCGGAGGGGCCGCGGGTGTTCGAATGAGCACGTGAATCCCGACGTACATCAGGGCGTGGACGAAGACGACCCCGGGCAGCGGGGCACCCCGGTCGGCCGCCGCGTCTTTCTCGGCACCCTCGCCCTGGGCGCCCTCGGCGTGGTCACCGCGCCCCCGCTCCAGCGCGGCCTGGAGGGCTTCCTCGGCAGCGCCGCGGGCAAGGATCCCACGGGCCTGACCGGCCTGCTCCCGAACGGCGGCGGCTTCCGCTACTACTCGGTCGCCCCGTCGGTCCCGCGCGAGGACGCCGGCACCTACCGCCTCACGGTCGACGGCCTGGTCGACCGTCCCGCCCGCTACACCCTGGCCGACCTCAGAGCCCTCCCGCAGACCCGCGTGGTCCGCGACGTCCAGTGCGTCACCGGCTGGCGCGTCCCCGACACCCCCTTCGACGGCGTACGCCTGTCCCGCCTCCTCGACGCCGCCGGGGTCCGCCCCACCGCCAAGGCCCTGCGCTTCACCTGCTTCGACGGCACGTACACCGAGAGCCTCACCCTCGCCCAGGCCCGCCGCGCCGACGTCCTGGTCGCCCTGCGCATGCGCAACGAGGACCTCGGCCACTCCCACGGCGGCCCGGCCCGCCTCTACGTGGCGCCCATGTACTTCTACAAGTCCGCCAAGTGGCTCTCCGGCATCACCGTCACCGACGAGGTCCGGCCGGGCTACTGGGAGGAGCGGGGCTACGACGTCGACGCCTGGGTGGGCCGCTCGAACGGACGCGACGATGAGCCCACGAGCTGACACGCGCCCGGCAGCGGTCGAGGTACGCCGCTTCACCCCGGCCCAACGCCGGATCCACCGCGCCACGGCCGCCTTGACGGGCGTGTGCGTGGTGACGGCGGCCTGCCTCTACGTCCCGCAGCTCGCCGAACTCGTCGGCCGCCGCGCCCTCGTGGTCACGCTGCACGTCTGGTCCGGGCTCGCCCTGCCCCTGCCTGCGCTGGCGGGCCTGGCCTCCCGCGCCTTCCGGGCCGACCTGGGCCGCCTCAACCGCTTCGGCCCGCACGACCGCACCTGGCTGCGCGCCGCCCTGCACCGCGACAGACGCCAGGGGTCCCGACCCGCGGGCAAGTTCAACGCCGGCCAGAAGATCTACGCGGCCTGGACCGCCGGCGCCGGGGTGGTCATGCTCGGCACCGGCCTGATGATGTGGCTCACGCACCTCACGCCCCTGTTCTGGCGCACCAGCGCGACCTTCGTCCACGACTGGCTGGCCCTGACCCTCGGCATCGTCCTGGCGGGCCACGTCGGCATGGCCCTGGCGGACCCGGAGGCCCGCAGGGGCATGCGCACGGGCAGGGTGAGCAGGGAGTGGGCGGACCGGGAGCACCCCTTGTGGCGCCCCTAGGCAACGCCTCCCAGGGCGCGGGGCCTAGATCACCAGGGACAGCAGCAGGACCAGACCCCCGGCGACCACCGAGATGATCGTCTCCATGACGGACCAGGTCTTGATGTTCTGGCCCACGCTCAGCCCGAAGTACTCCTTCACCATCCAGAACCCGGCGTCGTTGACGTGGCTGAAGAACAGCGAGCCGGCGCCGATGGCCAGGACGAGGAGGGCGGCGTGCGTGGTCGACATGTCGGCCGCGAGCGGGGCGACCAGACCGGCCGCGGAGACCGTGGCCACCGTCGCCGATCCGGTCGCGAGCCGGATGACCACCGCGATCAGCCAGGCCAGCAGCAGCGCGGGGATGACCCAGTCCTCGGAGATGTCCAGGACCATCTGCCCCACGCCCGTGTCGATGAGCGTCTGCTTGAAGCCGCCGCCCGCGCCGACGATCAGCAGGATGCCCGCGATCGGCATGAGGCTCTTCTCGACGAGCGGCGAGATCCGCTCCTTGGAGAACCCGGCGGGCCGCAGCAGCGTGAAGATGCCGACCAGCACCGAGGCGAGCAGGGCGATCATCGGCGCGCCGATGACGTCGAAGACCCGCTGCACCGCGTTCCCGGGGTCGTCCACGACGATGTCCACCAGCGCCTTGGCGAGCATGAGGATCACCGGCAGCAGCACGGTGAAGAGCGTGGCGCCGAAGCCGGGACGCTTCTCCAGGTCGTCGGAGGCGCGCTGCGGGATCATCTTCTCGGGGGCCGGGACGTCGACCCAGCGGGCCGCGTACTTGGAGAACACCGGACCGGCGATGATCACCGTCGGGATGGCGACGAGGACGCCGAGCGCCAGCGTCACGCCGAGGTCGGCGCCGACGGCGTCGATCGCGACCAGCGGGCCGGGGTGCGGCGGCACCAGGCCGTGCATCACGGACAGGCCCGCCAGCGCCGGGATGCCGATGCGCATCAGCGAGTAGTTGCCGCGCTTGGCGACCATCAGCACCACCGGGATCAGCAGCACGATGCCGACCTCGAAGAACAGCGGCAGCCCGATCACGGAGGCGATGAGCACCATCGCCCACGGCATCGACCGCCCGCCGGCCCTGGCCAGGATGGTGTCGACGATCTGGTCGGCGCCGCCGGAGTCGGCGAGCATCTTGCCGAGGATCGCGCCGAGGGCGATCAGCACGCCGACACCGGCGACCGTGGAGCCGAGGCCGGCGCTGAAGCTGGTGAGGACCTTGTCCAGCGGCGCCCCGGCGATCGCGCCGAGCGCCAGCGACCCGATGGTCAGCGCCAGGAAGGCGTGCAGCTTCGACTTGGTGATGAGCAGGACGATGACGGCGATGCCCGCCAGGACGGCGATGCCCAGCTGAGCGTGGCCGGCCGAGGTGATCGGCTCGGGTGCGTCCGCTGCCAGCATCTCGACGCTGAGTCTGGTCACGGGGGTGTTCCCTTGCGTTGGGGAGTCGGGGGAGAGGGAGAGGGGAGAGCCGCGGGGGGCTAGAGGACCGGCTCGGGGCGCGAGCTCAGGGCGTGCACCGCCCGCTCGGTGATCTCCGCCGGGCTGCCCGCGACGTCCACGGCGACCCCCGCCTCGTCCGCCTGGAGCGGCTGGAGCGTGGCGAACTGGGAGTCGAGCAGCGCCGTGGGCATGAAGTGCCCCTGCCGGTGCGACATCCGGTCCTCGATCAGCGTGCGGTCGCCCGTGAGGTGCACGAAGACCACGCCGGGCGCGGCGGACCGCAGCCGGTCGCGGTACGACCGCTTCAGCGCCGAGCAGCTGACCACCCCGCCGAGTCCGGCCCGCCCCTGCGCCCAGTCGCCGATGGCGTCGAGCCAGGGCCCGCGGTCCTCGTCGGTGAGCGGTGTACCGGCCGACATCTTGGCGATGTTGGCGGGCGGGTGGAAGTCGTCGCCCTCGGCGTAGGGAACGCCGAGCCGGGCGGCGAGCAGGGGACCGATGGTGGTCTTGCCCGTGCCCGCGACGCCCATGACCACGACGACATGGGGGGTGTTCATCGCTGCCTCACTGTCCGCTGTCTTCGTCGACACGTGATGTCGACGCAACTGAAACTCATTAGGTACGACGAATTCAAGAGCTCGTGATGAATAAGTCTGACTTTTTGTCTCCGTGATCTACCCCGTACGCTGAGTGCATGAGCACACCGGGCCGGGGGCTGCACGGCCGCGTACTGGACACGCTCGGCCCCGCGATCACCGCGGGTGAGTACCCGCCGGGCAGTGTCCTGCGCACGGACGAGCTCGCCCAGCGCTTCGACGTGTCACGCTCCGTCATGCGCGAGGCGGTCCGGGTCCTGGAGTCCATGCACCTGGTCGAGTCCCGCCGCCGCGTCGGCGTCACGGTCCGCCCCGAGTCCGCGTGGAACGTCTACGACCCGCAGGTCATCCGCTGGCGCCTGGCCGGCGCCGACCGCCCGCGGCAGCTGCGCTCCCTGACGGTGCTGCGCTCGGCGATCGAGCCCGTCGCGGCCGGCCTCGCCGCCCGGCACGCCACGTCCGAGCAGTGCGCCGAGCTCACCGAGTGCGCCCTCGGCATGGTCGCCCACTCACGCGGTCACAAGCTGGAGGGCTACCTCGTCCACGACGTCGCCTTCCACCGCGTCATCCTCTCGGCCTCCGGCAACGAGATGTTCGCCCGCCTCGGCGACGTCGTCGCCGAGGTCCTCACCGGCCGCACGCAGCACGACGTGATGTTCGAGGACCCCGACCCCGCCGCCGTCACCCTCCACGTCCGGGTCGCCGAGGCGGTCCGCGCGGGCGACGCGGCCCGGGCGGAGGAACTGACCCGCGAGATCACCGTCGGCGCCCTCCAGGAACTCGACATCCTGGCGCCCTAGCCGCGGCGGGGGACGCGGCCCAGCCACGGCAGGCCTGCCGCAGGCTACGGCAGGAACTCACCGTCGACGTACGCCCACGCCCCGTCGACCCGCTCGAACCGGCTCAGCTCGTGCAGCGATCCGCCCCGGTAGGACGCCCGGAACTCCACGGTCCCGGCGGAGTGGAACGCCGACCCGCCGCTCGTGCCCAGGATCTCCAGCCCGGTCCACCGCGTCCCCGGGTCCGGCTCCAGCGTTCCGGGCCGGGTCCTCGGGTGCCAGGTCCGCAGCAGGTACCCGGCGTCCCCCCGCACGAAGGCGCAGTACCGCGACCGCATCAGCGCCTCGGCGGTCGGCGCGGCGGCGGTGCCGGAGTGGTAGCGGCCGCAGCACGCCTCGTAGGCCTCGGGGAGTCCGCACGGGCAGGAACGCCTGGTCATGTCACCTCTTCGCCGAAACGCCCGAGGGCCGCGACCTCGCGGTCACGGCCCTCAGCCTCATGTGTCCGAGGGGGGACTTGAACCCCCACGCCCGATAAAGGGCACTAGCACCTCAAGCTAGCGCGTCTGCCATTCCGCCACCCGGACAAGGTGTCTGTCGCGCGGGTTCTCCCCGCGGCGACGACGTAAACATTACCAGGCTTTCGAGGGTGACCGATCACCCCCTGTTCCCGCCCCGGCCCGGCGTGAACGACGTGTGACGGGCGAGGCGGGCTCTTGGGGAGCGGGCGGGCGAGAGGGAGGATGAAGGGGACCCACCAGCAGTGACACCGGGAGGAAGCACGTGAGCGAGACGGACACGGCCAGGAACGTCACCGGCGAGGACGAGGTCGTGGACCTCTGCCGCGAGCTGATCCAGATCGACACCAGCAACTACGGCGACCACTCGGGACCGGGCGAGCGCAAGGCGGCCGAGTATGTCGCCGAGAAGCTCGCCGAGGTCGGACTCGAACCGCGGATCTTCGAGTCCCACCCGGGCCGCGCCTCCACGGTGGCCCGCATCGAGGGCGAGGACCCTTCCCGGCCCGCCCTGCTCATCCACGGCCACACCGACGTCGTTCCGGCCAACGCGGACGACTGGACCCACCACCCCTTCTCCGGCGAGATCGCCGACGGCTGCGTCTGGGGCCGCGGGGCCGTGGACATGAAGGACATGGACGCCATGACCCTGGCGGTCGTCCGCGACCGGCTGCGCAGCGGGCGCAAGCCCCCGCGCGACATCGTCCTGGCGTTCCTCGCGGACGAGGAGGCCGGCGGCACCTACGGGGCCCGCTACCTCGTCGACCACCACCGCGACCTCTTCGAGGGCGTCACCGAGGCGATCAGCGAGGTCGGCGGCTTCTCGTTCACGGTGAGCGAGCAGCGGCGGCTCTACCTGATCCAGACGGCCGAGAAGGGCATGCACTGGATGAAGCTGACCGTGGCCGGCACGGCGGGGCACGGGTCGATGATCCACCGCGACAACGCGATCACCGAACTGTCGGAGGCCGTGGCGCGGCTGGGCCGGCACACGTTCCCGGTGCGGGTGACCAAGACCACCCGCGCCTTCCTCGACGAACTCGGCGACGCGCTCGGCACCGAACTCGACCCGGAGGACATGGAGTCGACGCTGGCCAGGCTCGGCGGCATCGCCAAGCTGATCGGCGCCACGCTGAGCAACACGGCCAACCCCACGCAGCTCGGCGCCGGTTACAAGGTCAACGTCATCCCCGGCGAGGCGACCGCCCACGTCGACGGCCGGTTCCTGCCCGGGTTCGAGGACGAGTTCCTCGACGACCTGGACCGCATCCTCGGCCCGAAGGTGCGGCGCGAGGACGTCCACGCCGACAAGGCCGTCGAGACCACCTTCGACGGGGCGCTCGTGGAGGCCATGCAGTCCTCGCTGCTCGCCGAGGACCCGACCGCCAAGGCCATCCCCTACATGCTCTCCGGCGGCACGGACGCGAAGTCCTTCGACGACCTGGGCATCCGGGGCTTCGGCTTCGCGCCGCTGAAGCTGCCGCCGGAGCTGGACTTCGCCGGCATGTTCCACGGCGTGGACGAGCGGGTTCCGGTCGACGGCCTGAAGTTCGGCGTGCGGGTGCTCGACCGGTTCATCGACGCGTCCTGAAAAGGCGCCCGCGGACCGCTATTCGGCCGTGCGTGCGAGATCGACTGGGAAGAGTGAATGCGACCATAAGCTCGTAGCCTCATTACTCCAGCCTCGTTACAGGTAATGCGACCGCAAGATGGGTCGCTTTGCCAACTAGGAGGAATAATGATCAAGAAGGTCGTCGCTGCTGCGGCCGCCACCGGTGGCCTGGTTCTCGCGGGCGCGGGCCTGGCCGTCGCCGACTCGGGTGCCCAGGGTGCCGCGGTGCACTCCCCGGGTGTCGTGTCCGGCAACGTCATCCAGGTGCCCGTTCACGTCCCGGTGAACGTCTGCGGCAACACGGTCTCCGTGATCGGGCTGCTGAACCCCGCCTTCGGCAACACCTGCATCAACAAGTGATGCTTCCCCCTCTCTGAGGGGAGTTCCAAGCCACCGGTCCCGGAGCGCGAGCCATGCGCTTCGGGACCGAACGCTTCTTCACGGGAATTCGAGAAGAATTCGATAAAGGGTCGAAGGCAGGTACTCAGCAATGCGACAGGTCACCCGCAAGGGTTTGATGACCGTGGCGGCCGCGACCGGCGTGATCGCCGCCGCGGGCGGCCACGCGCACGCCGCCTCGGGCGCGCAGGGCTCCGCGTCGGGCTCGCCCGGCGTGCTGTCCGGGAACACGGTGCAGGCGCCGGTGCACGCGCCGGTGAACGTCTGCGGCAACACGGTCAACGTCGTCGGCGTGCTCAACCCGTCGGTGGGCAACTCGTGCGCCAACCAGGGCGGTGGACCGTCGTCGGGGGGATACGGCGATCACGGTGGCCACGGCGGCTCCCACGCGGGCGGGCACGCCACCGGCTCGCCGGGCGTCGGCTCGGGCAACCACGTCCAGGCGCCGGTGTACGCGCCGGTGAACGTCTGCGGCAACAGCGTCGACGTGATCGGCGTCGGCAACCCCAGCACGGGCAACGACTGCTCGAACGGCGGCCACGGCCACCACGGCAACCCACCCGGCGGCGGCCACGAGTCCCCGGGACAGCCGGGCGGTCCCGGGGGGCCGGGTAACCCCGGCGGTCCGGGCACCCCCGGTAACCCGGGCGACCCCGGCAGCCCCGGGAACCCGGGCGGTCCGGGCACCCCCGGGAAGCCGGGTGATCCCGGCAAGCCCGGCAACCCGGATGGCCCCGGAGACCCGGGCACCCCCGGCAGCCCGGGTGGCCCCGGAGACCCGGGCACCCCCGGCCACCCGGGTACGCCGCCCACCACCAGCGTCGAGACGCAGGGCGGCTCCTCGCACGGCAACCAGCCGGGAGGCCGGTTCGTCACCCAGACCAGTGGCGACGCCCAGCTCGCCGACACGGGCAGCGAACTGCCGCTCGGGCTCGCCCTCCCCGCCGGCGCCGGGGCCCTGCTGGCGGGCGCGATCCTCTACCGCAAGGCACGCGCCTCCGCCTGAGACAGCCGGCCCGGCGACCCCCGCCGACGGAGCGGGCCCCGCCGCCGGCGGGGCCCGCTCCGTCATGTGCCTTCTCCCGGCACCGTCTCAGCTCACCACGTGGCCCGCACCTGGCGGATGATCCGCCGGCGCAACCGCACCCTGCGGCTGCCGTCGCGCAGCAGGCTCAGACGGTGCAACTCCCAGTGTCCGTACTCCGCATGGTCCGTCAGCAGACGTGCCGTCTCCTTGCGGGAGACCCCGCGCGGTACGTACACGTCGACAAATTCGTATTCCGGCATCGCATCTATTGTGCGGGCTGGGGCCTCGTACGGATAGCGTCTGCACTATGTCTGATGCTGCGCAGCCCACCGCTGCCGAGGTACGCGCCGCCGCCGAGGCGGTCAAGACCGCGCTCGACCGCCACCTGGCCGCGGTCGAACGCAGGTCGGGGGAGGACGACCCGGCCGTCTACGAGGCGTTCAACCAGCTGGCCGCGGCCGCAGAGGTGTACGACGAACTGCTCTACGACCGCTATGACGAGGTCACACCCTTCGAGATCCCCGGTGCGGAGGACGCGCTGCCGCCGTACACCGGCCCCGAGGAACCGAACGCGCTGAGCGTACTGATCCGCCGCGACTATGCCGTCGCCGAACCGCAGCGGCTGCTGGCGCAGGCACAGCGGATCGAGGCGGCCGACGGTGACGAGGGCTCCCCGGCCTCCGGGACGGTCCACGGGGCGCTGGGCCTGCTGTTCGGCGAGTTCGAGCCCGACGAGATCGCCTCCCGGCACAAGGAGTTCGGGCTCGAGGAGGGCGACTCCACGCTCTGGGTGACGGCGGCGGACGAACCGGCCGAGCCCGGGGAGTGGCTGGAGGCGCCGTTCGAGCAGGTCGACACGCAACGGGTGGTGTGCCGCTTCGACGTCAGCGCCGTCTTCGACGACGAGATCGGCGCCCTCGACGACGAGGACGACGAGGAGGCGGACGACCTGGAGGAACTCGACACCGACTTGGACGAGGACGAGGACCTGGAGCCGCTGGACGCCGACCGCCGCTGAGCGCGTTCCGGCCATCCGACGGCGGTGGTCACGGGTCCGGCCCGTGACCACCGCCGTCGTTCATCCGCCGGCGACCTGCGGAGCGAGCAGCACGGGCAGCCGGGTCGTCCGGGGCTTCGCCGGAACCTCGGCCACGGCCCTGGGCAGCGCCTGCTCCACGCCGTGCACCACGGACAGGTGCCGGTCCGCCCGGCCGAACGCCGTGTACACCCACGGCCGGCTCAGCGCCTGCGCCGCGTCGCCGGGCAGCACCACCACCACCGCGGGCCAGCGGCTCCCCGCGGCCTGGTGCGCGGTCATCGCCCACCCGTGCCGCACGGACTGCTCCACCCGCTCCTTCGGCACGACGACGGACTCGCCCGCGCACGACAGGTGCAGCCCCTCGGCGTCCGCCTTCACCACCCGGCCCGGCACCGCCCTGCCCGGCGCGGGGGAGTGCACGATCCGGTCCCCGGGGTCGAAGCCGCCGAAGCGGCCGGGGCCGGGATTGAGCCGCTCCTTCAGAGCCGCGTTGAGCACGCGTGTGCCGACCGCGCCGCCGTGTCCCGGGGTGATCACCTGGGTCTCCTCCGCCGGGACACCGATGGCCCGCGGCACCGAGTCCACGACGAGCTGCACCGTGCGGTGCACGGCCTCACCGGCGTCGCGCACCGGCACGATCACGACCTCCTTGCCGGGCGCCTCGACCTGGTTCAGCTCGCCGACGCCGATACCGGAGACCAGCTCGCCCAGTGGCCCCGGATCCGGCAGCCGTGAGGCGACCTGCGGGCAGATCCGCGCCGCGAGGAGGTCCGCGAACACCCGCCCGGGACCCACGGACCACAGCACCGACGGATCCCCGGCCAGCACCAGCCGCGCCCCGTCCGGCAGCGACTCCGTCAGCAGTGCCGCCGTCTCGACGTCCAGCTGAGGCGCGTCGAGCACGACGAGCAGGTCCAGGTCCAGGGCCCCGTCCGCGTCCCGCCCGGGCCCTTCGAGACCGGAGAGCAACGCCGGGACGGTGGCGACGGGGGAACCGGTGCCGCTCTCCTCCCCGGTACGGCGCAGCAGGGCGGCGAAGCGGTCACGGCCGACGGGCCCGTGGGTGGCGGCCCAGGCGCGCAGTCCGAGGGAGCGCGCGGCGTGCAGCAGGGCCGCCGGCTCGGCCAGGGACGCCTCCCCGCCGGTGTGCAGGACCAGGCCGTGACCGGCGGCGGCACGGATCAGGTCCCCCGTGGACCCCGCTGCCGCGGTGGCGAGCCGCTCCCACTCCTCGGCGGGACCGTCCTGCTTGGGTGTGGAGTTGACCAGCCGGGCCAGGCCGTCGGCCAGGCTCTCCTCCGCCAGCGCGTACCGCTCCAGCCCGACCAGGACGCGGACCGGACGTTCCCGCTCCTCCTCCTGGTCCTCCGGTTCCGCCGCAGCTGGGGCCGGGGCGCCGGTCTCCTCCAGGGCGTCCTGGAAGACCAGCGCCTCCCCCTCCGCGATCGCGTCCTGCACGGCGCTCTCCGGCTCCGGCACGCCCCGCTGGGCCAGGGCGGCGAGGAGCGCCGGCATCTCCAGGGCGGTGTGGCCCGCCAGCGCCGCCTGCTCCAGGAGCCAGACCGTGACGGCCCTGCCGCGCCGCTCGTCGTCCGGGGCGCACTCGGCGCCCAGCAGCGCCCGCGCGAAGCCGTCGGCCTGCTCGGGCCGCACGCCCGCGACCCGCAGCAACTGCCAGGGGTCGGCCCACAGCAGCTCGTCCGCGCCCTCGCCGAGCACCGCGGCCACCTGCGGTGCGAGCGTCTCCGGGGCGCCGCCCTCGGCGAGCACCCGCCGTACGCCCTGCACCGCCTCGGGCGCGGGAGCCGCCGGAGCCGTGACGGCCTCGGCCGCCACCGGCTGCGGCCGCCGCGCCGGCTCGGGGGCGGAGCGGCGCGGGGCGGGCGCTGGCTCCTCGAACACCGTGGCCGCCGGCTTCTCGCCGCTCTCCACGGCCCGCACGGCCGCGAGCAGATCGGCGGCCCTGCCGCTCAGCTTGGCGCCGGCCTCGATGGGCGCCTTCTTCTCGGCCTTGCGCTGCTCGATGCGCTCCCGCTCGGCCCGCTGCGCCAGCAACTCGGCCTCGGCCTCGGAAAGCCGTGCACCCTCGCCCTCCTCCGTCGCCGGGTCCTCGGAGGGCCGGCCGGCCGGGCCCTCTTCTGTCGCCGGGTCCTCGGAGGACCGGCCAGTCGGGCCCTCTTCTGTCGCCGCGTCCTCGGCCGGCCGATCGGCCGGGCCCTCCTCCGTCGCCGGGTCCCCGGAAGGCTGACCGGCAGGATTCTCCTCCGTCACCGAGTCCCCGGCACCCTCCGCCGGGGTGTTCCCCGCGGCGCCCGGCGTCCCCGGCTCGGCGTCCTCCGTGGTGTCGGGCTCCGTGCTCACAGCGTGCTCCAGTCGTGATCGGGATAGCGGTGCACGGGCGCCGACACGTCGTCGAGCGCCCGGCAGATCTCGTCAGGAAGACTAAGGGTCTCCACTGACAACGCCGCCGTGAGCTGCTGCGCGTTGCGCGCGCCGACGACGGGGGCGGTCACCCCGGGCCGGTCGCGGATCCACGCCAGGGCCACCTGGAGCGGTGTCACCGCCAGTCCGTCGGCCGCAGTGGCCACGGCGTCGACGATGCGGCTCGCGGTGTCGTCGAGGTACGGCGCGACGAAGGGCGCGAGGTGGTCGGAGGCGCCGCGGGAGTCCGGTGGTGTGGTGTCGCCCCGGTACTTGCCCGTCAGCACCCCGCGCCCGAGCGGCGAGGACGGGAGCAGTCCTATGCCCAGGTCCAGCGCGGCCGGCAGCACCTCGCGTTCGACGCCGCGCTGCAGGAGCGAGTACTCCAGCTGCGTGGCCGCCAGCCGGGTGCGGGTGCCCGGGGCCGCGAGCTGCCAGGTGGCGGCCTTGGCCAGTTGCCAGCCGCAGAAGTTGGAGACGCCGGCGTAGCGGGCACGGCCGCTCGCGACCGCGAGGTCGAGGGCCTGGAGGGTCTCCTCCAAGGGCGTGTGCGGGTCGTAGGCGTGCACGTGCCACACGTCGACGTGGTCGGTGCCGAGCCGGGCGAGCGAGGCGTCCAGGGCGGCGAGCAGATGGCCGCGCGAGCCGTCGACCCGGCGGTCGGGGTCGGGCACGCTTCCGGCCTTGGTCGAGATGACCAGGTCCCGCCGGGGCACGAGGCCGTCCATCAGCCTGCCGAGCAGGTACTCGGCCTCTCCGTCGCCGTACACGTCCGCGGTGTCGACGAGGGTCCCGCCCGCTTCCCAGAACGTCTTCAGCAGGTCCGCCGCGTCGTGTTCGTCGGTGTCCCGTCCCCAGGTCAGGGTGCCGAGCCCGATCCGTGACACACGCAGGCCGGTGCGGCCGAGATGCCTCTGCTCCATGAACGCCGAGATTACTGGCCAGAACCTGTCGCGTGGGTGGCTGTGGACGACCGATTTCCGGGGACGGAGCATGGTTCCCCGTGGTCGCCACAGCCCGGTGGCCACCAGGTCAGCAGCTGCCGTCCGACACCTGCAGCCCCTTGTTCGCCCCCGCCGTGCGGTTCACGACGGCCGGTACGCAGCCGGCCGCGTCGAGGCGGTGGGAGTAGGGGATGGAGACCGTGGTGTTCGAGGTCGGGTTGGGACCGGCCGGATGGTTCTCGCTGCCCGGCCGGGACCACGTCACGTTGTCGAAGACGTTGCCGCCGACCTGCCAGTAGCCGGCCTCGTCGGTGTAGAAGGTGCCGAGGACGTCCTTGGAGTCCTCGAAGTAGTTGTTGTCCACCCTGGCGCGGGCGCCGGCCCGGGAGTTGATGCCGGACTCGTTGAGGCGCACGTAGTGGTTGTTGTACATGTGCGCGATGCCGCCGCGCAGCAGTGGGGCGCGGGAGTCGATGTTCTCGTAGCGGTTGTGGTGGTAGGTGACGAACCCGTTCGACCGGTCGCTCTCGCTGCTGCCGACCAGCCCGCCGCGGCCCGAGTTGCGCAGGACGCTGTAGGACAGCGTCACGTACTGGGTGTTGTTCTTCATGTCGAACAGGCCGTCGTAGCCCTCGGACTCGCCGCCCGAGGCCTCCAGGGTGGTGTGGTCGACCCAGACGTTGCGGACGTTGCTCTCCATGCCGATGGCGTCGCCGCCGTTGGACGTGGGGGAGCCGGACTTCTTGACGTTCCGCACGGTGACGTTCTGGATGATGATGTTCTTCGATTCGCGGATGTGGATGCCCACTTGGTCGAAGACGGCACCGCCGCCGACCCCGACGATGGTCACGTTGCTGATCTTCTTGAGCTCGATCACGCCGTCCGCGGTGTCGCAGCTGCTGCCGGAGACCTTCTTGGTCCCGGCGTGGGTGATGGTGCCCGTCACCTCGATGACGAGGGGGGTGCTGCTGCTGGCCCTGCTGCACAGGGCGGCGTGGATGGCGGTGCCGGTCGTCGCCCGGACCGTCTGCCCGCCGGCGCCGCCGGTGGTCCCGCCGTTCTGCGACGCGTAGCCGGTGGCGGGTCCCGTCGCCGCCGAGGCCTCGGGTACCGAGACCAGCGTTCCGGTGGCGCCGGCCAGGGCCAGGGTGGCCACGGCCGCGCCGAGTCGCACTGAGACTGCTCGCTTCATCCGTACCTCTCCGTTCCGTGTGCGGAGTGCGGGTGGGTTAGAAAGCGCTTTCCCGAGACCGTAGGGACTTGCTGTGCACGCGTCAATGGTCGCGTACTTGATTCTTGTTCACTCATCTGAAGGGTCGTGGCCGTACCGCTGTCCCGTGCGGCGGCCCCGCGCTAAGGTCTGCGCACAAGGCACGTTACTGATCAGTAAGGGGATGTGGCATGCAGCTCGGTATCAACCTCGGCTACTGGGGTGCCGGAATGGACGCGGACAACCTGGCCGTCGCCCAGGAGGCCGACCGGCTCGGCTACGCCGTCTGCTGGGCCGCGGAGGCCTACGGTTCCGACGCGGCCACCGTGCTGAGCTGGGTCGCCGCCCAGACCGAGCGCATCGACGTCGGGTCCGCCATCTTCCAGATCCCGGCCCGCCAGCCGGCCATGACCGCGATGACCGCCGCCACCCTCGACTCCCTGTCGGGCGGCCGCTTCCGCCTCGGCCTCGGCGTCTCCGGGCCGCAGGTCTCCGAGGGCTGGTACGGCGTCAAGTTCGACAAGCCACTGGCCCGTACCCGCGAGTACGTCGAGATCGTCCGCAAGGCCATGACCCGCGAGCGCCTGTCGTACGAGGGCGAGCACTGGACGCTGCCCCTGCCCGGCGGCCCGGGCAAGCCCATCAAGCTGACCGTGCACCCGCAGCGCGAGCACATCCCGCTGTACATCGCGGCCATCGGACCCAAGAACCTCGAGCAGACCGGTGAGATCGCCGACGGCGCCCTGCTGATCTTCCCCTCCGCTGAGCACCTGGAGGAAACGACGATCAAGTACCTGCGGGCCGGGCGCGAGAAGGCCGGCAAGACCCTCGACGGCTTCGACGTCTGCCCGACGCTGCCGCTCGCCGTGGGCGACGACAAGGACGTCGCGGCGCTCGCCGACACCTTCCGCCCCTACACCGCGCTCTACGTCGGCGGCATGGGCAGCCCCAAGCAGAACTTCTACAACCAGCTCGCCCAGCGCATGGGGTACGAGAAGGAAGCCGCCGAGATCCAGGCGAAGTACCTCTCCGGCGACAAGCAGGGCGCCGCGACCGCCGTACCGCACGACCTGATCGACAAGACCGCCCTGCTCGGTTCCGTGGACCGGATCGCGGACCGGATGACGGCCTACGCCGCCGCCGGGGTCACCACCCTGTCCCTCGCCCCGGCGGGCTTCACGCTCGACGAGCGGCTGGCGTCCCTCCGGGCCGGCACCGAGGCCCTGGAGCGCGCCGGCCTCGCCTGAACCTCACGCTTTCCGCGGCCGTGGTGGGGGCTCGGGGGTCTTCCCCGCCACGGCCGTCACGCGGAACAACGCGGCGGAGGGCCGCCGGTTACGCCACAGCGCCGTCGGGCGGGCCGGAACGCCTCCCCGTGCCTACCCCGTTCGGCGGAGATGTCCGGCACACCTGTTGCAGCGCCCCGCACCCCGCACTTGACTCGTTCTTCGCGGAAACCTGCGGATCCTGCAGCACGCGCACGCGCGCGGGAGAGGTGCCCACGATGCTTTCGGCCAAGAGCCTGTTCCAGGAGATCCTCGACCACGACGACTCCTTCGCCCTCTTCTGCTCCATCGCCGCCGGCGGGGAGTCCCAGGGCGGCTGGGAGAACGCCCGCATCGCCGCACTCGTCCCCGACGGCGAGCGCGAACTCGCGCCCAAGATCTCCCGGCACGGCGCCGACGAGGACAAGCACGGCCGGATCTTCAACGCCCTGATGAGGAAGCGCGGCCTCGATCCCGTCCCGGTCCCGCCGGAGACCGACTACACGATGCTCCTGGAGAAGAACGGCATCGGCCTCGCGCACGAGCGGCTCAGGCGCGACGAGCGGCTCACCGTCCAGGACGTCGTCACCTACCTCTCCCACAGCCGGGTCACCGAGCAGCGCGCCTCCGAGCAGATGGACCTGCTGCGCAAGCACTTCGCCGACCACCCCGACATCGGCCGCGCGGTCAGGCAGATCTCCGACGACGAGGCCAACCACCTCGCCTACTGCCACGAGGAACTGCTGCGCTTCGCCCGCGCGGGCCACGGCCGGGCCGTCCAGCGGACCCTGCGGAAGTGCGCGCACGCCGAGATCCGCATCCACCGGGACGTCAGCCTCGCCGTCATGGCGCACATGGGCCGCATCCTGGGCTGGTCCCGCGCCAAGTCGGCGGTGCTGCGGGCGGGCATCCACGCGGTGTACGCCTACGAACGGCTCGGCGGCTGGCGCCGGATGGTCTCGCTGCGGCAGCCCGAGCGCCGCGACGCCCTCGGCGGCCCGGCCTCCCCGGAACCCGAGTTCGCCTGAACCGGGCCCGCCCTACAGCCACCCCCGGCGCTTGAACAGCCGGAACACCAGGAACTCCAGGAGGGCCATCAGCGCGATCAGCGCCGGGTAGGACCAGACCCAGCGCAGTTCGGGCATGTGATCGAAGTTCATGCCGTAGATCCCCGCGACCATCGTGGGGATCGCGGCCATGGCCGCCCAGGCGGAGATCTTCCGCATGTCGTCGTTCTGCCGGACGCTCATCTGCGCCAGATGCGCCGAGAGGATGTCCGACACCAGCCGGTCGAGGTTCTCCACCGACTCGTTCACGCGCGTGAGGTGGTCGCTGACGTCCCGGAAGAACGGCCGTGCCCGGTCGTCCACGAACGGCACCGCCACGCCGTACGGCGCCGTGCCCGCCAGACGGGTCATCGGCAGCGCCAGCGGCCCGGTGGCCCGGCGGAACTCCAGGACCTGGCGCTTGAAGTCGTAGATCCGTGAGGCGGTGTGCCGCGAGCCGCCGCCGTCGGGGGAGAAGACCTCCGCCTCCAGGCCCTCCAGGTCCGCCTGCAGTTCCGTCGCCACGTCCAGGTAGTGGTCGACGGCGGCGTCGGCGACCGCGTAGAGCACCGCCGTGGGACCGGTGCCCAGCAGTTCCGGCTCGTGCTCCAGCCGGTGCCGGACCGCCTTGAGCGGGGCACCCTCACCGTGCCGGACAGTCACCACGAAGCCCTCGCCCAGGAAGATCATGATCTCGCCCGCGGAGACCTTGTCGCTCCGCGGCTCGTAGACCACCGGCTTGAGGACCACGAACAGGGAGTCGTCGTAGATCTCCAGCTTGGGCCGCTGGTGCGCCTTCAGGGCGTCCTCCACGGCCAGCGGGTGCAGGCCGAACTCCTCGGTGACGTGCTCGAACTCGCGCTCCGTCGGCTCGTGCAGCCCGATCCACACGAAACCGCCCGCCGCACGCGCCTCCCCCAGGGCGTCGGAGAAGTCCTCCGGCCCGTCCGTCCGATGTCCGTCGCGGTAGATGGCACAGTCGACGATCACGAAGCGAGTCTCCCGTCACTCGAACGACACCGCACACGCGCGTGCGCCTACGCTGGAGCGCATGCCCACGCTGATCCTGGTCAGGCACGGACGCTCCACCGCCAACACCGAGGGACTGCTCGCCGGCTGGACGCCCGGCGTCACTCTCGACGAGCGCGGGGCCGCGCAGGCCGCCGCGCTGCCCGGGCGGCTGGCCGAACTGCCCCTCGCCGAAGTCGTCACCAGTCCCCTCCAACGCTGCCAGGAGACCATCCGGCCGCTGCTTCTGGCCCGCCCGGAGCTCAGTCCCCACACCGACGAGCGCATCGGCGAGTGCCACTACGGCGACTGGTCCGGCCGCAAGCTCGCCGAGCTCAAGGACGAGCCGCTGATGGAGGTGGTGCAGGCGCACCCGTCCGCGGCGGCGTTCCCCGGCGGGGAGTCGATGCGCGCCATGCAGACGCGCGCCGCCGAGGCCGTGCGCGAGTGGAACGCGCGCGTGGAGCGCGACCACGGCGCCGACGCCGTCTACCTGATGTGCTCGCACGGCGACATCATCAAGTCCCTCGTCGCGGACGCACTCGGACTTCACCTGGACCTCTTCCAGCGGATCTCCGTCGAACCCTGTTCGATCACCGCGATCCGCTACACACGCCTGCGACCGTTCCTCGTCCGCCTCGGCGACACCGGCGACTTCACGTCCCTGGTGCCGCGCGAGGAGCCCCCGGGCGACGAGGCTCCCGTCGGGGGTGGTGCGGGCGCACCGTGATCGTCGGCCGCAGTAGGGTGAAGCGGTCGCAGCAGTGCCGTGCTCCCACGGTTCCCACGATTCCAATGGAGACAGGACGTGTCCCGTCAGGTGTTCCTCTACGACCATCCGGAGCGCTTCGTGGCCGGTACGGTCGGACTGCCCGGGCGCCGTTCGTTCTTCCTCCAGGCCGTCGCCGGCTCCCGGGTGACCAGCGTGGCCCTGGAGAAGACCCAGGTCGCCGCGCTCGCCGAACGCATGGACGAACTGCTCGACGAGGTCGTACGCCGTAGCGGCGGCAGCGCCTCCGTCCCGGCCGTCGCCCCCTCGGAGATCACCGACACCGCCCCCCTGGACACCCCCATCGAGGAGGAGTTCCGGGTCGGCACGATGGCGCTCGCCTGGGACGGCGAGGAGCAGCTCATGATCGTCGAGGCGCAGGCGCTCGTCGAACTCGACGCCGAGTCCGAGGAGGACCTCGCCGAGGCCGAGGAGCGGCTGCTCCAGGACGAGGAGAACGGGCCCCCGATGCTGCGGGTCCGGCTCACCGGCGCGCAGGCCAGGGCCTTCGCCAAGCGCGCCCTCGACGTCGTCAACGCCGGGCGGCCGCCGTGCCCGCTGTGCAGCCTCCCGCTCGACCCGGAAGGACACGTATGTCCGCGCCAGAACGGATACCGCCGCGGAGCGTGACACCTCCCGGGGAGGCGGCCGAGCTGCTCGCCCGCGGCGAACTCACCGTCCGCGGACGCATCCGTGAGGCCTCCAACGCCGCCCTGTACTGCACGGTGTCGTACGACGGCCGGGAGGCGGCCTGCGTCTACAAGCCGGTCGCCGGGGAGCGCCCCCTGTGGGACTTCCCCGACGGCACGCTCGCCCAGCGCGAGGTCGCGGCCTACGCGGTCTCCGAGGCGACCGGCTGGGGCCTGGTGCCGCCCACCGTGCTGCGCGAGGGCCCCTACGGCGAGGGCATGTGCCAGCTGTGGATCGAGGCCACCGCCGACGCCGAGCTGCTCGCCCTGGTCGACGCCGAGGAGCCGGAGCCGGGCTGGAAGGCGATCGGCTTCGCCGAGGTCGGCGAGGGGCGCACCGCCCTGCTCGTGCACGCCGACGACGCGCGGCTGCGGCGCCTGGCGGTGCTGGACGCCGTCCTGAACAACGCCGACCGCAAGGGCGGCCACCTGCTGCCCACCGGCGACGGGCGGCTGTACGGCATCGACCACGGCGTCACCTTCAACGTCGAGAACAAGCTGCGCACCCTGCTGTGGGGCTGGGCGGGCGAGCCCCTCACCCAGGAGGCCGTCGACGTCCTCGAAGGGCTCCGCGAGGACCTGGCGGAGGGCGGGGCGCTCGCCGCCCGGCTCGCACCGCTGATCACCGGCGCCGAGCTCGACGCCACCCGCGCCCGGGTCGGCGCGCTGCTCACCGCCGGGACCCACCCCGAGCCGAGCGGGGAATGGCCCGCCATTCCCTGGCCACCCGTGTAGCAGCACAACGGGCCGGTCGCCGCAAGAGCGCCTTCTCGGCCGTCCGGCCCGCTCCCATTCGTATATGGAACTTCAGTCCGGTTAGGCTCAGGGCATGCATGCCTGGCCCGCTTCCGAGGTCCCCGCCCTGCCTGGTCAGGGCCGCGACCTGAGGATCCACGACACCGCGACCGGCGGCCTCGTCACCCTCGACCCCGGTCCCGTCGCCCGTATCTACGTCTGCGGCATCACCCCGTACGACGCCACGCACCTGGGACACGCGGCGACCTACAACGCGTTCGACCTCGTGCAGCGCGTGTGGCTCGACACCAAGCGGCAGGTCCACTACGTCCAGAACGTCACCGACGTCGACGACCCGCTCCTGGAGCGGGCGCAGCGCGACGGCCTCGACTGGGCCGCCCTCGCCGAGCAGGAGACGGCCCTCTTCCGCGAGGACATGACGGCCCTGCGGATGCTGCCGCCGCGGCAGTACATAGGCGCCGTCGAGGCCATACCCGGGATCGTCCCGCTCGTCGAGCGGCTCCGGGACATGGGCGCCGCCTACGAGCTCGACGGCGACGTGTACTTCTCCGTCGAGTCCGACCCGCACTTCGGCAAGGTCTCGAACCTGGACGCCGCGGCGATGCGGCTGCTGTCCGCCGAGCGCGGCGGCGACCCGGACCGGCCGGGCAAGAAGAACCCGCTCGACCCCATGCTGTGGATGGCCGCCCGCGAGGGCGAGCCCAGCTGGGACGGCGGATCGCTGGGCCGCGGCCGGCCCGGCTGGCACATCGAGTGCGTGGCCATCGCCCTGGACCACCTCGGCATGGGCTTCGACATCCAGGGCGGCGGCTCGGACCTCGCCTTCCCGCACCACGAGATGGGCGCCTCGCACGCCCAGACCCTCACCGGCGAGTTCCCCATGGCCAAGGCGTACGTGCACGCCGGCATGGTCGCCCTGGACGGCGAGAAGATGTCCAAGTCCAAGGGCAACCTGGTCTTCGTCTCCAGCCTCCGGCGCGACGGCGTCGACCCGGCCGCCATCCGGCTCGCGCTGCTCGCCCACCACTACCGCGCCGACTGGGAATGGAACGACCAGGTCCTCCAGGACGCCGTGGCACGGCTCGGCCGCTGGCGGGCCGCCGTCTCCCGGCCCGACGGGCCCCCGGCGGAGGCGCTCGTGGAGGAGATGCGCGAGGCCCTGGCGAACGACCTGGACGCCCCCGCCGCGCTCGCCGCGGTCGACCGCTGGGTCGCCCGGCAGGAACAGGACGGCGGCACGGACACCGGCGCGCCGGGCGTGGTCTCCCGCGCGGTGGACGCGCTGCTGGGCGTGGCGCTGTAGCCGCGCCCTGGTGGCCCTGACGCGAAGGGGCGTCTCCCGGCCGGGAGACGCCCCTTCGCGCTGATGCTCAGTCCTCCGACGAGTCCTCGTCGTCCGTGCCCGGCTTGGGCGGCTTCGGCGGGCGCGTGCGGCCGCTGGGGTTGTCCCGCAGGTACGACGTGCCGTCGCTGCCGTCCGCCGTCGCGTGCCCGCCGGCGGCGGGCGGTCCGCCGCCGTCCCGGCGCCGCAGGTAGCGCTCGAACTCGCGGGCGATCGCCTCGCCCGACGCCTCCGGCAGCTCCGCGGTGTCCCGGGCCTCCTCCAGCGACTGGACGTACTCGGCGACCTCGCTGTCCTCCGCGGCCAGCTGGTCCACGCCGACCTGCCAGGCGCGCGCGTCCTCGGGCAGCTCGCCCAGCGGGATGCGCACGTCGATCAGGTCCTCCAGACGGTTCAGCAGGGCCAGCGTGGCCTTCGGGTTGGGCGGCTGCGACACGTAGTGCGGCACCGCCGCCCACAGCGACACCGCCGGCACGCCCGCGTGGGTGCACGCCTCCTGCAGGACACCGACGATGCCCGTGGGGCCCTCGTACTTGGTCTCCTCCAGGTCCATGCGCCGGGCCAGGTCCGGGTCGGACGTCGTCCCGCTGATCGGCACCGGACGGGTGTGCGGGGTGTCGCCGAGCAGGGCGCCCAGGACGACGACCAGCTCCACGCCGAGTTCGTGTGCGAAGCCGAGCAGTTCGTTGCAGAACGAACGCCACCGCATGGACGGCTCGATCCCCCGGACCAGCACGAGGTCGCGGGGCTTCTCACCGCCGACCCGGACCACGGACAACCTTGTCGTCGGCCACGTGATCTTGCGGACGCCCGCCTCCATGAAGACCGTGGGGCGGTTGACCTGGAAGTCGTAGTAGTCCTCGGCGTCCAGCGCCGCGAAGACCTCGCCCTTCCACTCCCTGTCCAGGTGCGCGACCGCGGTGGAGGCGGCGTCGCCGGCATCGTTCCAGCCCTCGAACGCGGCCACCATGACCGGGTCGATCAGCTCGGGAACCCCCTCGAGCTCGATCACCCAGTGCCTCCTTCCGACGTGCCCTCGCCTGACCCCCCAACTTTACGGCGTGCCAAGGGGGCGCCCGCAGCCCCCTCGCAGGGGGAGTGCCCCCATCACTGCCCCGTGATCCACCGGGGAACACACCGGATTCCTCCGAGCGGTGCGTGAGGCCCTGGTACGGCGGGGAGCGCGGTCGCGGCGCGGCGCGACCATGCCGGGTCCGCGCCCGGTCCGCTTGACCCGGCAGCCCGCCCGGGAACACGGAAGGGGCGGCTCCGTCGGCGCGGAGCCGCCCCTTGCCGGAACGGGTTTTCCCCGGGTGGTCCTACTTCTTGTCGAGCAGGTCCTGCACCTTGGCACGCACCTCGTCCGTGGCCAGGCCGCGGATGGTCAGCGTGGTCCGGCGGCGCAGCACGTCGTCCTGCGTCTCGGCCCACTCGTGGTCCCGGGCCCAGACGACCTGGGCCCAGATCTCCGGGGCGTCGGGGTGGACGCGCTCGGCGAGCTCCGGGTTCTCGTTGGCCAGCCGGGCGATGTCGAAGGCCAGCGAACCGTAGTGCGTGGCCAGGTGCCGGGCGGTGTCCGCCGCCATGCGCGGGCCGGGCGCCGGGCGGTCGGTCAGCAGCCGGTGGGCGACCGCCCGCGGGTTGGCGATGCCCGGCAGCGGCAGCTTCTTCGGCAGCGAGCTGATCGGCTCGAAGTCGTCGCCGAGCGGGTGGCCCGGCAGCGTCTCCAGCTTCTTCATGATCGTCCGGCCGATGTGGCGGAAGGTGGTCCACTTGCCGCCCGCGACGGACAGCATGCCGCCCCGGCCCTCGGTGACGACCGTCTCGCGCTTGGCCTTGGCGGTGTCGCCGGGGCCGCCCGGCAGCACCCGCAGGCCGGCGAAGGAGTACGTGATGAGGTCGCGGCTGAGCTGCTGGTCGCGGACCGAGAAGGCGGCCTCGTCGAGGATCTGGGTTATGTCCTGCTCGGTGACCGCGACGTCCGCCGGGTCGCCCTCGTACACCTCGTCGGTGGTGCCGAGCAGCAGCATGTCCTCCCAGGGGAGGGCGAAGGTGATGCGGTACTTGTCGATCGGGGTGGCGAGCGCGGCCTTCCAGGGGGAGGTGCGCTTCAGGACCAGGTGCGCGCCCTTCGACAGGCGGATGGACGGCGCCGCGTTCGGGTTCTCCATCCGGCGCAGGTGGTCGACCCACGGGCCGGTCGCGTTCAGCACCAGCCGGGCGTCGACGCCGAACTCGTCGCCGGACAGGCGGTCCTTCAGCTCGGCGCCGGTGACCCGGCCCTGGGTGAAGCGCAGGCCGGTGACCTCGGCGTGGTTGAGGACGACCGCGCCCGCCTCGACGGCGGCGCGGACCGTCATCAGGGCCATGCGGGCGTCGTTCATCTGGTCGTCGCCGTACACGGCCACGGCCTTCAGGTTCTCGGTGCGCAGCTCCGGCACGTCCTGCGCGGCCTTGGCGGGGGAGAGCAGGTGCCCGACGCCGTCGCCGAACGCGGACAGCGCGGAGTACGCGAAGACGCCCGCGCCGAGCTTCGCCGCGCCGTGCGGCCCGCCCTTGTACACGGGGAGGTAGAACGTGAGCGGGTTCGCGAGGTGGGGCGCCACCTGGCGGGAGACCGCACGGCGCTCGAAGTGGTTCTCCGCCACCAGCTTCACCGCGCCGGTCTGCAGGTACCGCAGGCCGCCGTGGAGCAGCTTGGAGGAGGCGGAGGACGTGGCGCCGGCGAAGTCGCCGGCGTCCACCAGAGCCACCCTGAGGCCGGACTGCGCGGCGTGCCAGGCGGTGGAGATGCCCAGGATGCCGCCGCCGATCACGAGAAGGTCGTACGACGCCTTGGAAAGCTGCTCCCTGGTCTCGGCCCGGCTCGGGTTCGAGCCGGAGGCCGGGTGCGTCCCCAGGGCAGGCACGGACTGCAGGGTGGACTTGGTGGTCATGCTGTTCTTACTCCTCGTCCTCGAGCCAGCCCATGGTCCGCTCGACGGCCTTGAGCCAGTTCTTGTACTCACGGGCGCGGGTCTCCGCGTCCATGCGGGGGGTCCACTCGGCGGCCCGCCGCCAGTTGGCGCGCAGGTCGTCGGTGCTGTTCCAGAAGCCGACGGCGAGACCGGCGGCGTAGGCGGCGCCGAGGCAGGTGGTCTCGGCGACCATCGGGCGCACGACGGGGGCGTCCACGAAGTCGGCCAGGGTCTGCATCAGCAAGTTGTTGGAGGTCATGCCGCCGTCGACCTTCAGGGCGGTCAGCTCGACGCCGGAGTCCTTCGTCATGGCGTCGGCGATCTCCCGCGTCTGCCAGGCGGTGGCCTCCAGGACGGCACGCGCGAGGTGCGCCTTGGTGACGTACCGGGTCAGGCCGGCGATCACACCGCGGGCGTCGGAGCGCCAGTACGGGGCGAACAGGCCGGAGAAGGCCGGCACGAAGTAGGCGCCGCCGTTGTCCTCGACGGACAGGGCGAGGGTCTCGATCTCGGCGGCGGTGGAGATCAGGCCCATCTGGTCGCGCATCCACTGCACCAGCGAGCCGGTGACGGCGATCGAGCCCTCCAGGGCGTAGACCGTGTCCTGGTCGCCGATCTTGTAACCGACGGTGGTCAGCAGGCCGCTGTAGGAGTTGATGATCTTCTCGCCGGTGTTCATCACCATGAACGTGCCGGTGCCGTAGGTCGACTTGGTCTCGCCCTCGGCGAAGCAGGTCTGGCCGAACAGGGCCGCCTGCTGGTCGCCGAGCGCCGAGGCGACCGGGATGCCGCCGAGCAGCTCACCCAGCTTGCCGCCGGTGATCTCGCCGTAGACCTCGGCGGAGGAGCGGATCTCGGGCAGGATCTGCTTCGGGACGCCGATCGACTCGCAGATCCTGTCGTCCCACTGCATGGTGTGCAGGTTCATCAGCATGGTGCGCGAGGCGTTGGTGACGTCCGTGACGTGCTTGCCGCCGTCGACGCCACCGGTCAGGTTCCAGATGACCCAAGTGTCCATCGTGCCGAAGAGGATGTCGCCCGCTTCGGCGCGCTCCTTCAGGCCGTCGACGTTGTCGAGCAGCCAGCGGGCCTTGGGGCCGGCGAAGTAGGAGGCCAGCGGCAGGCCCGTCTCGCGGCGGAAGCGGTCCTGGCCGACGTTGCGGCCGAGCTCGCGGCAGAGGGCGTCGGTGCGGGTGTCCTGCCAGACGATGGCGTTGTGGACGGGCTCGCCGGTGTTCCTGTCCCACAGCACGGTCGTCTCGCGCTGGTTGGTGATGCCGATGGCCTTGATGTCGTCGCGGGTGATGCCGGCCTTCTCGACGGCGCCGGCGACGACCTCCTGGACGTTCGTCCAGATCTCGGTGGCGTTGTGCTCGACCCAGCCCGGCTTCGGGAAGATCTGCTCGTGCTCCTTCTGGTCCACGGCGACGATGCGGCCGTCCCGGTCGAAGACGATGCAGCGGGACGAGGTGGTGCCCTGGTCGATGGCGGCGATGAAGGGGCCGGCGGTGTGCGCGTCGGTCACTGTGTGCTCCTGGTCATTCCGGGTTCTAGGGGCTTTACGTACGGCGCTTGCTGGAAGTTTCGCGTGAGGAAGACGGTCCCTTACGCGAACGCGACGTTGTAGATGCCTGCCGCGATGGCGCCGCCGATCAGCGGACCCACCACGGGGACCCAGGCGTAGCCCCAGTCGGAGCCGCCCTTGTTGGGCAGCGGCAGCAGGGCGTGCACGATGCGCGGTCCGAGGTCACGGGCCGGGTTGATCGCGTACCCCGTCGGGCCGCCGAGGGAGAGGCCGATGGAGACCACCACGAGCGCGGTGATCAGGGCCCCGAGGGTGCCCAGGCCGTTGCCCTTGTCGTTCAGGCCCTGGGTGAGCACCGCGAGCACCAGCACGATCGTGCCGATGATCTCCGTGGCGACGTTCTGCCAGGCGACCCGGACCTCGGGGCCGGTGGAGAAGACGCCCAGCACCGGGCCGGCGCCCTGTTCCTGGGCCTCGACGGCCTTGACCGCCGTGTCCTGCGCACCCGGACCGCCGACGATCTCGCGGTCGGTGAGGTGGGCGTGGAACTGCCCGTAGTAGGCGATCCAGACCAGGGCCGCGCCGATCATGGCGCCGAGGAGCTGTCCGGCCCAGTAGACCGGGACGTTCTTCCAGTCGCCGTCCTTGAGGGCGATGGCGAGGGTGACGGCCGGGTTCAGATGGGCGCCGGAGAGGGGCGCCGTGGTGTAGACCGCCGTGAGCACCGCGAAGCCCCACCCGAAGGTGATGGCGAGCCAGCCGGCGTTACGTGCCTTGGAAGCCTTCAGCGTGACGGCGGCGCAGACGCCGCCGCCGAGGAGGATGAGTATGGCGGTACCGATGGTCTCGCCGATGAAGATGTCGGAGCTGGACACCCGCGACTCCTTTGTCCTACGTCCAGGGAAGTTCGATACCGGCCTGGCGTTGTCACACTCTAGCGCGTATTGCCGGTAGCTGTTCGACAATGTCGACCGATGGACGGGAGTCTTGCTTCGGCGTTACGAGCACGTCAAGAGCTGTGTAGTCGAAAACACGATCGTTATTGATCGCCGAGTGTCCGTGGATCTTCGTGCAGGTGGGGCGGGGCGTGCGCCGGGGCATGCCGGGGGCCGGGACGCCGCGCGGCGCCCCGGTCCCGTGGTGTGGTGTCAGAACCGCCCCGCGCCCAGGTCCCGCGAGACCGCGCGGGCGCAGTCCCGGACGGCCGCGATGAGCTCGGGACGCAGCTCCCCGTCGCGGCACAGCCGCTCCACGGCGCCGGTGATGCCGACCGAGCCGACCGGCATCCGCCGCCGGTCGTGGATGGGGGCGGCGAGCGAGGCGACGCCTTCCCAGGTCTCCTCCACGTCCGCCGCGTACCCCCGCGCGCGCGTGACGTCGAGGATGTGCTCGAACTCCTCCGGCTCGCACACCGTCCGGTCCGTGAACGCCTTGCGGTCGGCCTCCAGGGCCTCGCTGTGCGCCACCGGGTCGTAGGCGGACAGCACCTTGCCCAGGGCCGTGGAGTGCAGCGGCTGCATGGCCCCGATCTCCAGGACCTGCCGGCTGTCGTCGGGCCGGAACACGTGGTGCACGATCAGCACGCCCTGCTGGTGCAGGACGCCCAGGTAGACGCTCTCGCCGCTGGAGCGGGCCAGGTCGTCGGTCCACACCAGGGCGCGCGCCCGCAGCTCGTGGACGTCGAGGTAGGTGGTGCCCAGGCGCAGCAGCTCCGCGCCCAGCTGGTAGCGCCCGGAGGCGTCGTCCTGCTCGACGAAGCCCTCCTGCTGCAGGGTGCGCAGGATGCCGTGGGCGGTGCCCTTGGCCAGGCCCAGCGACGAGGCGATGTCCGACAGGCCGAGCCGCCGCTCGCCACCCGCCAGCAGCCGCAGCATCGCGGCCGCTCGCTCGAGCGACTGGATGTTCCGTGCCATCGCCGTACTGCCTCCGTCCCCTTCGACCGCCGACAAGCGGGGCCCACAGCCCTCGTTCGGCAATGTCGAACACTACCGGTCCTTGCCGACCTCTCGCTAATGGCGGGTCACCATTTGTTGCGCCGTTCCCGCCCGAGGCGTCACCGGTCCGCCGCCCGGGCGGCCGTGACGAAGCCGGCGGAGTCCGCCCCGTGGACGCGCTGCCCATCCAAGCCCACTCCCGGTTACGCTGGCGCCGTGCGCCCGTCCCCGGATGCCCTGCCGGACGTCCGGGAAGCCGCATAGCCGACAGCCGTCGCACCCGAGGGAGCCCTTTACATGGCCTCGTTGCCGCCGACCCCTTCCACTGACAGCCGGACCCGCGTGTCCGCCCTCCGAGAGGCCCTGGCCAGCCGTGTGGTCGTGGCCGACGGCGCCATGGGCACCATGCTCCAGGCGCAGGACCCCACGCTGGAGGACTTCGAGAATCTCGAGGGCTGCAACGAGATCCTCAACCTGACCCGCCCCGACATCGTCCGCTCCGTCCACGACGCGTACTTCGCCGTCGGCGTCGACTGCGTCGAGACCAACACCTTCGGCGCCAACCACTCGGCCATGGCCGAGTACGAGATCTCCGAGCGGATCCACGAGCTGTCCGAGGCCGGCGCCCGCATCGCCCGCGAGGCGGCCGACGAGTACGCCGCCCGGGACGGCCGTCCCCGCTGGGTCCTGGGCTCCATCGGCCCCGGCACCAAGCTGCCCACGCTGGGCCACATCACCTACGGCACGATCCGCGACGGCTACCAGGCCAACGCCGAGGGCCTGCTCGCCGGCGGCGCGGACGCGCTGATCGTGGAGACCACGCAGGACCTCCTGCAGACCAAGGCCTCCGTCCTCGGCGCCCGCCGGGCCATGGAGGCCACCGGCGTCGAGGTGCCCCTGCTGTGTTCGATGGCCTTCGAGACCACCGGCACCATGCTGCTCGGCTCCGAGATCGGCGCGGCCCTGACCGCGCTGGAGCCCCTCGGCATCGACATGATCGGCCTGAACTGCTCCACCGGCCCCGCCGAGATGACCGAGCACCTGCGCTACCTCACGCGCCACTCGCGCATCCCGCTGCTGTGCATGCCCAACGCGGGCCTGCCGATCCTCACCAAGGACGGCGCCCACTTCCCGCTCGACCCCGAGGGCCTGGCCGACGCCCAGCAGAACTTCGTCCAGGACTACGGCCTCTCCCTCGTCGGCGGCTGCTGCGGCACCACCCCCGAGCACCTGCGCCAACTGGTCGAGCGGGTCCGGGACGTCACCCCGGCCGAGCGCGACCCGCAGCCCGAGCCGGGCGCCGCCTCCCTCTACCAGTCGGTGCCCTTCCGGCAGGACACCTCCTACCTGGCCATCGGCGAGCGGACCAACGCCAACGGCTCGAAGAAGTTCCGCGAGGCCATGCTGGAGGGCCGCTGGGACGACTGCGTGGAGATGGCCCGCGAGCAGATCCGCGAAGGCGCGCACATGCTCGACCTGTGCGTCGACTACGTGGGCCGCGACGGCGTCGCCGACATGGAGGAACTGGCCGGCCGCTTCGCCACCGCCTCCACGCTGCCGATCGTGCTGGACTCCACCGAGGTCGACGTCATCCGGGCCGGCCTGGAGAAGCTCGGCGGCCGCGCGGTGATCAACTCGGTGAACTACGAGGACGGCGACGGCCCCGACTCCCGCTTCGCCAAGGTCACCCAGCTCGCCAAGGAGCACGGCGCCGCCCTCATCGCGCTCACCATCGACGAGGAGGGCCAGGCCCGCACCGCCGAGAAGAAGGTCGAGATCGCCGAACGGCTCATCGACGACCTCACCGGCAACTGGGGCATCCACGAGGAGGACATCCTCGTCGACTGCCTGACCTTCACCATCTGCACCGGTCAGGAGGAGTCCCGCAAGGACGGCATCGCCACCATCGAGGGCATCCGCGAGCTGAAGCGGCGCCACCCGAAGGTGCAGACCACGCTCGGCCTGTCCAACATCTCCTTCGGCCTCAACCCGGCCGCCCGCATCCTGCTGAACTCGGTCTTCCTCGACGAGTGCGTCAAGGCGGGCCTGGACTCGGCGATCGTGCACGCCTCGAAGATCCTGCCGATCGCCCGGTTCAGCGAGGAGGAGGTCCGCACCGCCCTGGACCTCATCTACGACCGCCGCGCCGAGGGCTACGACCCGCTGCAGAAGCTGATGCAGCTCTTCGAGGGAGCCACCGCCAAGTCCCTCAAGGCCGGCAAGGCCGAGGAGCTGGCCGCCCTGCCGCTGGACGAGCGCCTGCAGCGCCGCATCATCGACGGCGAGCGCAACGGCCTCGAAGCCGACCTCGACGAGGCCCTCCGGGAGCGGCCCGCGCTCGACATCGTCAACCAGACCCTGCTGGAGGGCATGAAGGTCGTCGGCGAGCTGTTCGGCTCCGGCCAGATGCAGCTGCCGTTCGTCCTGCAGTCCGCCGAGGTGATGAAGGCGGCCGTCGCCCACCTCGAACCGCACATGGAGAAGACCGACGAGGCCGGCAAGGGCACCATCGTGCTCGCCACCGTGCGCGGCGACGTGCACGACATCGGCAAGAACCTCGTCGACATCATCCTGACCAACAACGGCTACAACGTCGTCAACCTGGGCATCAAGCAGCCCGTCTCCGCGATCCTGGACGCCGCCGAGGAGCACAAGGCCGACGTCATCGGCATGTCCGGTCTCCTGGTGAAGTCCACCGTGATCATGAAGGAGAACCTGGAGGAGCTGAACAGCCGCGGCCTGGCCGCCCGCTTCCCGGTCATCCTCGGCGGCGCCGCCCTCACCCGCGCCTACGTCGAGCAGGACCTGCACGAGCTCTACGAGGGCGAGGTCCGCTACGCCCGCGACGCCTTCGAGGGACTGCGCCTGATGGACGCCCTCATCGGCGTCAAGCGCGGGGTGCCCGGCGCGAAGCTGCCCGAGCTGAAGCAGCGCCGGGTCCGGGCCACCGCCCCGGCCGCCGTGGAGGAGCGCCCCGAGGAGGGGCACGTCCGCTCCGACGTCGCCACCGACAACCCCGTCCCGAAGCCCCCCTTCACCGGCACCCGGGTCATCAAGGGCATCCAGCTCAAGGAGTACGCGAGCTGGCTCGACGAGGGCGCCCTGTTCAAGGGCCAGTGGGGTCTGAAGCAGGCCCGCACCGGTGAGGGCCCGACCTACGAGGAGCTCGTCGAGAGCGAGGGCAGGCCCCGGCTGCGCGGTCTGCTGGACAGGGTCCAGACGGAGAACCTGCTGGAGGCGGCCGTGGTCTACGGCTACTTCCCGTGCGTCTCCAAGGACGACGACCTGATCATCCTGGACGAGCAGGGCAACGAGCGGACCCGCTTCACCTTCCCGCGCCAGCGCCGCGGCCGGCGGCTGTGCCTGGCCGACTTCTTCCGCCCGGAGGAGTCCGGCGAGACCGACGTCGTCGGCCTGCAGGTCGTCACCGTCGGCTCGCGCATCGGCGAGGAGACCGCGCGGCTGTTCGAGGCCAACGCCTACCGCGACTACCTCGAACTGCACGGCCTGTCCGTGCAGCTGGCCGAGGCGCTCGCCGAGTACTGGCACGCCCGGGTGCGCTCCGAGCTCGGCTTCGCCGGGGAGGACCCGGAGGAGATGCAGGGCATGTTCGAGCTCAAGTACCGCGGCGCCCGCTTCTCCCTCGGCTACGGCGCCTGCCCCAACCTGGAGGACCGCGCCAAGATCGCCGACCTGCTCCAGCCGGAGCGCATCGGCGTCCACCTGTCCGAGGAGTTCCAGCTGCACCCGGAGCAGTCCACGGACGCCATCGTGATCCACCACCCCGAGGCGAAGTACTTCAACGCCCGCTGACCCGGCCCGCCGGGCACACGCGGTCACCGCCCCCGGCGTACGCACCGTGTGCCCGGGGGCACAGCGGTCAAACGAGGCGCTTCCGTCGGACACGACGTAGACTGGTCGGTCCACTGCAGGCCGGTTCCCCTCCCGGGAGCCGGCCTGATCGTCCCTCAAGGAGGTAGGTGGATGACCAGTACGGTCCCCGCGCTCGGTACCCGGACGGCCGAAGGGTCGGCCCTCCAGGCCGTGCTGCTCGACATGGACGGCACCCTGGTGGACACGGAGGGCTTCTGGTGGGACGTCGAGGTCGAGGTCTTCGCCTCCCTCGGCCACACGCTCGACGAGTCCTGGCGCCATGTCGTGGTCGGCGGCCCCATGACCCGCAGCGCGGGCTTCCTGATCGAGGCGACCGGCGCCGACATCAGCCTCGACGAACTCACGGTCCTGCTCAACGACGGCTTCGAGGAGCGCATCGGCCGCGCCTTGCCGCTGATGCCGGGCGCCGGCCGGCTGCTGGCCGAGCTGTACGAGTACGAGATCCCCACGGCCCTCGTCTCCGCCTCGCACCGGCGCATCATCGACCGGGTGCTCGACTCCCTCGGCGCGCACCACTTCCGCCTCACGGTCGCCGGTGACGAGGTGCCGCGCACCAAGCCGCATCCCGAGCCGTACCTGGCCGCCGCGGCCGGACTCGGTGCGGACCCGGCCCGCTGCGTCGTCATCGAGGACACCTCCACCGGCGTCGCCGCCGCCGAGGCCGCCGGCTGCCGGGTCGTGGCCGTGCCCTCCGTCGCCCCGATCCAGCCGGCCCTGCGGCGCACGGTCGTCGGCTCGCTCGAAGAGGTCGACCTGACATTTCTGCACGGTCTGATGACGGAAATGCGCTAGCCGTTCACCCAGCGTGCAGCGGGGATAGGGCGGTAATTCCGCAGGTGAATTCGAACTCCTCCGGATGACCGAATTCCCGTACGCTCGAACCCGTTTACGCGTGTGACGTTCCCCACGTGGTGCGGGGTCGACACCGGATCCGGCGTGTGCTGCGAACCCCCTCCGGGGGGCCGTCGGCGTGCCCTTGTGTCCCGATTGATGGAACGCTGTACCAAAGCTTCCGCTGTCGGGTTTTCGGTGCGTCCACGCCCGGTTCCGCAGCGTGATGGGTGCTCAACTCCGGTGGCTGCGAAGCTTCCTGCCGGGCCGGACTAATCTCGTCGCGAGAACATCGCCCCACCCCCGTGATCCGCTGCGCCACCCCTGCATGCCGGGTACACGGAGTCGACAGCTCTGGAGAAACTCGAGCATGAACCGCAAGACTTTGGTGCTGCCGGCCGTGGTCGGCCTGCTCGCTCCGGTGCTCGCCGCCTGCGGCGGTTCCGGCAGTGGGAGCGGCGACAGCGACGCGATCGTCGTCGGCACCACGGACCGGTTCACCGCCTCGAAGGAGGCGCCCGCGCCCCTCGACCCGGCGTACGCCTACGACGTCGGCACCTGGAACGTCCTGCGCCAGACGGTGCAGACGCTGATGATCCAGCCGCGCGGCGAGGGCGAGCCGGTGCCCGAGGCCGCCGAGCGCTGCGGCTTCACGGACACCGGCAACGAGCGCTACGCCTGCACCCTGCGCGACGGCCTGAAGTTCGCCAACGGCGACCCGGTCACCGCGGCCGACGTGAAGTACTCCATCGACCGCGCCCTCTCCCTCAAGGCCGACAGCGGTGTCTTCGCCCTGCTGTCCACCATCGACACCGTCGAGACGCAGGGCGACCGCGAAGTCATCTTCCACCTCAAGACGGCCGACGCGACCTTCCCGTACAAGCTGTCGACCCCGGTCGCGGGCATCGTCGACCCCGACGACTACCCGAAGAACAAGCTGCGCGACGGCTTCGAGCTCGAGGGATCGGGTCCGTACACCCTCAAGGCCGTCGTCGAGAACGACGAGATGGTCCGCGCCGAGTTCACCAAGAACCCCGACTACAAGGGGACGCTCAAGGTGAACAACGACAAGGTCGACATGGTCTCCTTCAAGGACGCCGGCGCCATGGGCGAGGCGCTGGAGAAGGGCGACATCGACCTGATGACCCGCGCCATGTCGCCGGACCAGATCCGCGAGCTCTCCGGCGACGCGGACACCGACGTCGACCTCGTCGAGATGCCCGGCCTGGAGATCCGCTACCTGGGCTTCAACACCGACGCCCCGACCGTCAAGTCCAAGGCCGTGCGCCAGGCGATGGCCCAGATCGTCAACCGCAGCGAGCTGATCTCCAAGGTCTACGGCTCCCAGGCCGAGCCGCTGTACTCGCTGGTCCCGGCCAGCGTCACCGGCCACTCCAACTCGTTCTTCAACAAGTACGGCGACCCGAGCGTCACCAAGGCCCGCTCGCTGCTCAACCAGGCGAACGTCACCACCCCGGTGAAGCTGACCCTGCACTACACGACCGACCACTACGGCCCCGCCACCAAGAAGGAGTTCGAGGTCCTGCGCGACCAGCTGAACTCCAGCGGGCTGTTCGAGGTCGACATCAAGGGCACCCCGTGGGACACCTTCCGCCCGGCCGAGAAGAAGGGCGAGTACGACGTCTACGGCATGGGCTGGTTCCCCGACTTCCCGGACGCCGACAACTTCCTCGCGCCGTTCCTCGACAAGGACAACACCCTCGGCTCGCCCTACGACAACAGCCGTATCCGCAACACCCTGATCCCCGAGTCCCGCCGTGAGGCGGACCGCCTGTCCGCCTCCACCAGCCTGACGGACATTCAGGACATCGTCGCCAGTGACGTGCCGGTGCTGCCGCTGTGGCAGGGCAAGCAGTACGTCGCCGCGCGCGACGACATCACGGGCACCGCCTACGCCCTCAACTCCTCCTCGACGCTCCAGCTGTGGGAGCTCGGGCGAGGCGTGAGCGGCTGACGTACCCGATGGATCCCCGGGGCCTGTGACCGCGGCCCCCGGGGAACCGTGCCCCGGAGCCGGGGACAGGCTCCGGGCGTTCTCGAGAACCGACGACAAGGCACACACGTGAACATACGCAACCAGTGGCCGGTCCTGCCCATCGTGGCCGGACTCGCTTCCGGACTGCTGACCGGCTGTGGCACGGAGAGCGGAGACTCCGCGGGGGACGGCTCCAACGTGGTGGTGGGGATGTCCGACGACGTCCTGGCCACCGACCCGGCCTCCGGCTACGACCCCGGATCCTGGCTGTTGTTCAACAACGTCTTCCAGTCGCTGCTCAGCTTCCCCAAGGGCGCCACGGAACCCCAGCCCGAGGCCGCCGAGACCTGCGCCTTCACCGACCCGCAGACCACGGTCTACAAGTGCACGCTGAAGGACGGGCTGAAGTTCAGCAACGGTGACGAACTCACCTCGAAGGACGTCAAGTTCTCCTTCGACCGCATGCTGAAGATCAACGACCCCGACGGGCCCGCGATCATGTTCCCCACGCTGGACAAGGTCGAGACGCCGGACGAGAAGACGGTGGTCTTCCGGCTCAACACGGCCGACGCCACCTTCCCCAGCAAGATCGCCTCGGGTGCCGGGTCCATCGTCGACCACCGCTCGTACGACGCGGACGGGCTGCGCGAGGACGGCCAGGCGGTCGGCTCCGGCCCCTACAAGCTCGACTCGTTCGGCAAGGACCAGGCCGTCTTCTCCGTCAACGAGAACTACAAGGGCACCGCCAAGGTCAAGAACACCGGCGTGACCCTGAAGTTCTTCGACGGCGACCAGACCGCCCTGAAGCAGGCCATCCAGAACGAGGAAGTCGACATCGCCTACCGCGGTCTGACCGCGAGCGACATCGCCGACATGGAGAAGGCCGACGACGGCACTGGCGCCGAGGTCGTCGAGGGCAGCAGCGCCGAGGTCCAGCACCTGGTGTTCAACATGGACCACCCGGTCACCGGAAAGCTCGGCGTCCGCAAGGCCATCGCCCACCTGCTCGACCGCGAAGCCCTCATCCGGGACGTCTACCAGGGCACCGCGACCCCGCTCTACTCGATCATCCCGGCCGGCATCGCGGGGCACAACACGGCCTTCTTCGACACGTACGGCGCCCGGCCCTCCAAGGCCAAGGCGGCCGACGCGCTGCGCGAGGACGGCATCACCGGCAAGGTGAAGCTGACCCTCTGGTCGACCCCGTCCCGCTACGGCCCCGCCACCGACCAGGAGCTGAACGCCATCGCCGGCCAGCTCAACGCCAGCGGCCTGTTCGACGCCGACGTCAAGTCGGTGCCCTTCGGCCAGTACGAGAAGGACATCGCGGCCGGCAAGTACGGCGTGTACGTCAAGGGCTGGGTGCCCGACTACCCGGACGCCGACAACTTCACGGCCCCCTTCTTCGGCAAGGGCAACGTGCTGAACAACAACTACGACAACAGCACCATCACCGGCTCCCTCATCCCGCGCACCGCCTCCCTCACCAACCGGGCGGCCACGGACAAGGAGTTCGGCGAGCTGCAGGACATCGTCGCCGACGAGCTGCCCGTCCTGCCGGTGTGGCAGGCCAAGCAGTACGCGGTCGTCCGTGACGGCGTCTACGGCCTGGAGTACTGCCTCGACGCGTCGACCGTGTTCCGCTTCTGGGAGCTGAGCAAGGACGCCTGACGCACGGGCGTGAAGAGGGCGCCCCCTGCCGAGCAGGGGGCGCCCTCTTCGTGTGCGCGCGAGCACGCGTGCAGTGCGGCCTACTGCGCTCCCGGGCGCACCAGTCCGCTCTCGTACGCGTACACCGCCGCCTGCACGCGGTCCCGCAGCCCGAGCTTGGTGAGCACATGCCCCACGTGCGTCTTGACGGTCGTCTCGCTGACGAACAGGTCGGCGGCGATCTCCGCGTTGGACAGCCCGCGCGCCACCAGCTTCAGCACCTCGACCTCGCGGTCGGTGAGCGTGTGCAGCGTGTCCGGCACCGGCTCGTCGCCCGACGGCAGGTGCGTGGCGTACTTGTCGAGCAGCCGGCGCGTGATGCTCGGCGCGAGCATCGCCTCGCCCGCGGCCACCACCCGGATCGCCTGCACCAGCTCGTTGGCCGGGGCGTCCTTCAGCAGGAAGCCGCTGGCCCCCGCGCGCAGCGCCTCCACCACGTACTCGTCCAGGTCGAAGGTGGTCAGCACCAGGACCTTCGCCGGACCGTCGCGCCCGGGGCCGGTGATCTGCCGGGTCGCCTCCACACCGTCCATGCGCGGCATGCGGATGTCCATCAGCACCACGTCGGGCTGCAGGGCCCGGACCTGGTCGAGCGCCTGGAGGCCGTCCCCGGCCTCGCCGACGACCGCGAGGTCCTGCTCGGCCTCCAGGATCATCCGGAAGCCCGTACGCAGCAGCGGCTGGTCGTCGACCAATAGGACGCGGATGGCCACGTGAGTCTCCTTCGCTAGTCCGGCCCCATTCTGCCCTGCGCGGGCCCGCCGGACTCAGCCGCCCTCACCGGCGGCGACCACGCCCGACCGGGGGGCGGGCCCCGGATGACCGCCGCTGTCCGCCGCCCGCACCGGCAGCGGGTACGGCGGGGGAGTGCCGCCGAACTCCGGGCAGTGGGCCTGGTGGTCGCACCAGCCGCACAGCTTCGTCGGGCGGGGCCGCCAGTCACCCGTCTCCGTCGCCAGCCGGATCGCCTCCCACAGCGCAAGCAGCTTGCGCTCGACCCGCTCCAGATCGGAGAGGACCGGGTCGTACGTCAGCACCTCGCCGCTGCCGAGGTACACCAGCTGCAGCCGGCGCGGCACCACGTTCTTCAGCCGCCAGACGACCAGGGCGTAGAACTTCATCTGGAACAGGGCGCCCTCGGCGTACTCGGGCCGGGGGGCCTTGCCCGTCTTGTAGTCGACGATCCGGACCTCGCCGGTGGGAGCCACGTCGACCCGGTCGATGATGCCGCGCAGGCGCAGCCCCGAGTCCAGCTCCGCTTCGACGAAGAGCTCCCGCTCGGCCGGCTCCAGCCGGCTGGGGTCCTCCAGGGTGAACCAGCGCTCGACGAGCCGCTCCGCCTCGCCCAGCCAGCGTGCCAGCCGCTCGCCCTCGGGGTCGTCGGCGAACAGCTCCCCGACCTCCGGCCGGGTCTCCCGCAGCCGGTCCCACTGGCCGGGGATCAGCGACTTCGCCCGGGGCGCCGTACGCTCCGCCGCCGGGGCGTCGAAGAGACGCTCCAGAACCGCGTGCACCAGCGTGCCGCGGGTGGCCGCCTCGCTGGGCTTCTCCGGGAGCCGGTCGATGACCCGGAAGCGGTACAGCAGCGGGCACTGCATGAAGTCACTCGCGCGCGAGGGGGACAGCGAGGCGGGCGCTATGGCGGCGGGCCCCGTCACGAGGTCGCTCACGGCGGCCGTCTCCGCCGCCGCCTCCGCCACCGCCTGGACGGCCGTGTCCTCCGCCGCCGGGGCAGGCCCGCTGCCGGGCCGTACCGCGCCCTCGCTGCTCGTCTCCATGCACCAGACCATACGGCCCAGCACTGACAGTGACCCAAGCGCGTTCGTGGGGGAAGCCGGGAGGGGACGTCGATGTACGGAGAACACAGGGGTGCCGGGGCGGAACGCGCCTCGGCGGACGCATACCATCAACTCGAGACCCTCCCGTCCGTCAGGCACGGGAGACGCTTCGAACGAGGGGACACCGGTGGAGGAGAGCGGCGGGCGCGGGCAGCCGCGGTCCGGTAACGACGAGTCGGCCGAGCACCACGCCGGGCCCCCGGCCCGGCCCACCGGTCCGGCCTCCGCCGACGCACGCCCCACCGAGGAACGTCACCTGCGCCCCGACCCCGGGGCCTCGGTCCCGACGACCACCCCGCCCCCCGAACCGGCCACCCCGGAACCCGGTACGGCCGAGCCGGATGCCTCAACGACGAGCGCACAGGACGCGGGCTCGCCCGTGGGGGATGCCCCGACGGCGAGCGCTCCGGATGCGGGCTCGCTCGTGAAGGATGCCCGGACGGCGAGTGCTGCCGACGCCGGCTCGCATGAGGCGGATGGCCCGGCGGTGGCGGGTGCGGAGCCCGGCCGGGCTGTGGCGGATGCTTCGATGTCGAGTGCTACGGATGCGGGTTCCGCGGCGGCGGGTGCCCCGGTCGCGGGCGTTTCGCAGCCCGGCTCGTCCGGGGCGAATGACTCGACGGCGGTGGGTGCGGAGCCCGGCCGGGCTGTGGCGGATGCCTCGATGTCGAGCGCTTCGGACGCGGGCTCGGCCGCGGCGGACGCTCCGGACTCCCCGGACTCCGGCCCGACTGGGACGGATGCCGCGACGGCGGGTTCTCCGGAGCCCACCGGCGCCGCAGCCCACGGCTCCTCCTCCTCCACTCCTGCCTACGGCGAGGCCGAAGCGCAGCGCGACGGCAGCCGCTCTCCCGGCGGAAGGCGCACCGCAGACGGTGGCGGTCAGCCCGACGGGGACGCCCACCCGGACCGCGCCTACGCCGGCGACCCCCGCACCGGCTCCGCGACCACCGGGCCGGAGGCCGACCCGCGTCAGGCCGGTGCCACCAACACCCGGCCGGAGGCCGAGCGTCCGCACGCCGCGTCCGCCGCCGAGCGGCCCGGGGCGGATCCTCGTCAGCAGGCCCCGGCCCCGTCCGGCCACCGCCCGGAGCCACCCGCCACAGCCCCAGGGCCGCCGTCGGACCGCGGCCCCGGAACCCCGGCCGCACCCGACACCCCTCCCACCCCCGGCCCTCGCCCCCTCGCGCACTCCGCCGACGGCAAGGGCCCCGCCCCCCAGCGACCGGAGCCTAGGGGCGGGCTGCTCATGGGGCGGCCCTTCGGGGTGCCCGTGTACGTCGCGCCCAGCTGGTTCCTGGTCGCCGCCCTCATCACCTGGGTGTTCGGCGGCCAGCTGGAGCGCGTGCTGCCCGAGCTCGGTGCCGCCCGCTACCTGGTCTCACTCTTCTTCGCCGTGGCCTTCTACGCCTCCGTGCTGGTCCACGAACTGGCCCACACGGTCGCCGCCCTCCGCTTCAAGCTCCCGGTCCGCCGCATCCAGCTCCAGTTCTTCGGCGGCGTCTCCGAGATCGAGAAGGAGGCCGAGACCCCCGGCCGCGAGTTCGTGCTGGCCTTCGTCGGCCCGCTGCTCTCCCTCGTCCTGGCCGGCCTCTTCTACGCCGCCCTGCAGACCGTGGACCCGGGCACCGTCCCCGGCGTGCTGCTGGCCGGCCTGATGATCTCCAACCTGATCGTCGCCGCGTTCAACCTGCTGCCCGGCCTGCCCCTGGACGGCGGCCGCATGCTCCGCGCGGTCGTCTGGAAGCTCACCGGCAAACCCATGAGCGGCACCGTCGCCGCCGCCTGGGTCGGCCGGGCCCTCGCCGTCTCCGTCCTCATCGGCCTGCCGCTGCTCACCCAGTCCGGCGCCCTCGGCTCCGACGCCGTGGACAACGTCGGCATGGACACCGTCCTGGACGCGCTGCTCGCCGCCATCCTCGCCGCGATCATCTGGACCGGCGCCGGCAACAGCCTGCGCATGGCCCGCCTGCGCGAGCACCTGCCCGAGCTGCGCGCCCGCACGCTCACCCGCCGCGCGGTCCCCGTCGAGGGCGACACCCCGCTCTCCGAGGCGCTGCGCCGCGCCAACGCCGCGGGAGCCCGCGCCCTGGTCGTCGTCGACGCCGACGGCCGGCCCCTCTCCCTCGTCCGCGAGGCCGCCATCGTCGGCGTACCGGAACACCGCCGCCCCTGGGTCGCCGTCAGCGGCCTCGCCCAGGAACTCACGGACGGCATGCGCGTCTCGGCCGAGCTGTCCGGCGAGGAACTCCTCGACGCCCTGCGCGCCACCCCCGCCACCGAGTACCTGGTGGTGGAGGAGACCGGCGAGATCTACGGCGTGCTGTCGGCGGCCGACGTGGAGCGCGCCTTCGTCAAGGCGATGGCCAGGCCCTCCTAGCGGCCGCCCGGTGACCGCCGGGGTGGTCGGAGGCCCTCCCCGGGGCCGGTAGGCTGGTCACATGTCCGAACCGACCGGTGCCGCCCGCAGGCGCGGGCCCTTCAAGGTCGGGGACCAGGTTCAGCTGACCGACCCCAAGGGCCGCCACTACACGTTCACGCTCGAGGCCGGGAAGAACTTCCACACCCACAAGGGTTCCTTCCCGCACGACGAACTGATCGGCGCTCCCGAGGGCAGCGTTGTCCGCACCACGGGGAACGTCGCCTACCTCGCGCTGCGCCCCCTGCTCCCCGACTACGTCCTGTCCATGCCCCGCGGGGCAGCCGTCGTCTACCCGAAGGACGCGGGGCAGATCCTCGCCTTCGCCGACATCTTCCCCGGCGCGCGCGTCGTCGAGGCCGGCGTCGGCTCGGGCTCGCTCAGCAGCTTCCTGCTGCGCGCCATCGGCGACCAGGGCATGCTGCACAGCTACGAGCGCCGCGCCGACTTCGCCGAGATCGCCCAGGCGAACGTCGAGCGCTACTTCGGCGGCCCGCACCCCGCCTGGCAGCTCACCGTCGGCGACCTCCAGGACAACCTGTCCGACGCCGACGTCGACCGCGTCATCCTCGACATGCTCGCCCCCTGGGAGTGCCTGGAGGCCGTCTCCAAGGCGCTCGTGCCCGGTGGCATCCTCTGCTGCTACGTCGCGACCACCACCCAGCTCGCGCGGACCGTGGAGTCCATCCGCGAGCTCGGCTGCTTCAACGAGCCGACCTCCTGGGAGACGATGATCCGCAACTGGCACATCGAGGGCCTGGCCGTCCGCCCGGACCACCGGATGATCGGCCACACCGGCTTCCTGCTCACCGCCCGCCGCCTCGCCGACGGTGTCGAGCCGCCCATGCGCCGCCGCCGCCCCGCCAAGGGCGCCTACGGCGAGGACTACGCGGGACCCAACGCCGACGGCGGCACCGCCCGCTGAGACGGCCCGTCACCGCGTCCAACGCACGGGCGCCGGGGCGCAGTTCCGGACCCCGCACCGGGAACTGCGCCCCGGCGCCTTTCCGTTGCCGCCCGGGGTGAACCCGGGCGTGACGCCGTTGACCTGCCGCGCCGCACCCGGCGGCCGCCTCACGCGGCCGCAGCGGCCCGCGCAGGCACCGGCTCGGTGACCGGGCGCCCAGTGGCGCAACCCTTCTGACTTCCCGCCTGCGACCGACCTACACCCCGCCGTTCCGTCGCGGTGTGACGTGTGGCACCATCTTGGCCACCCCACCGGTACAGCCCTCAGGAGACACTCCTAGTGCAGCCTTCCGCCGTCCCGGAGCTCGCCCACACCCACACCCGCCCCATCCACTGGCTCGCCACCGCCACGGCGCTCGCCGCAGTGGTGGCCCTCTCCTCGGTCCTCCAGCCCGGCGCGGCGACGGCCGCCCAGTCCGGCGCCTCCGAGGCCCCGCGCACCCCGGCGCCCCTGGCCGCGCCCGACCCGGCCTCGGTGGAGTTCCCCCTCGACTGCGGCCCCGTGCAGGCCGTGGCGGAGAAGAAGGCGTCCGGAGACCTCGACGGCGACGGCAACCCCGAGACGGTGGCCGTGGTCCACTGCGACTCCCCGATGGGCACCCCGCCCGACGGCGTGTACGTCCTCACCCGGGGCGGCGCCGACGGCAAGCCGCGCGTGGTGGCCACCCTGCTCGACCCCGAGGACGGCACCACCGTCGGCGACTTCGCCGTCCGCGCGGGCGCGGTGACGGCCACCCTCCTCGGCTACTCGTCCCCGGACGTGCCGCGTTGCTGTCCCGACGAGAAGAGCGACGTGAAATGGCGTTGGCAGGACGGCACGTTCGTCCGCTCGACACCGGCCGGCGCGCGCAGCGTGTGAAGCCCGTGTGGCACCGGTGTGTGAGATATCAGACAGTAGTGACGGAACGTGGAGAACTGGTCACTCCGCGTCCGGTCCGTAGACTTCGGTCCTGTCCGAAACCCGTCGTACGTGGATGCACTCGCCCGGACACTCCTTGGCCGAGTCGATCACGTCGGTGAGAAGCGGCAGGGGAACGGGCGTTGTCGCCCCCTTGTCCTGGAGCAACTCGTCGTCGGCGCTCTTCACATAGGCCAGACCGTCGATGTCCAGCTCGAACACCTCCGGCGCGTACTGGGCGCAGATGCCGTCGCCGGTACACAGGTCCTGGTCGATCCACACCTCCAGCGCCTCGCCCTCGACCCCGGCCTCCTGCTGCACGCTCATGTCTCCTGCCGTTTCATGCGTCGAGCCGTGCCGGGAATCCGGCCAGCTCTGACGGGTGTTGAACGCTTCGACGGTACCCGAGGCTGGGTTCCAATCATGTTCGCTGGGTATTCCCCTGGCGTGAGGGAGAGCGCAAGGGTGAAGATCGGACACACCCCGACCGTCTTTGTGATCTAGGGGTTTCAATCGACACCCGCCCAGGTAGGGTCTGGAAGCGTCCAGCTCCCCTTGGAGGAGGTGAGGACCGTGGCAGCCCACGACGACGACATGAACCGCGGCATCCGCCCGGGACGCGGGTCCGACGACCCGGCCGGGCAGATCGCCTACCTTGAGCAGGAGATCGCCGTCCTGCGACGCAAGCTCGCCGACTCTCCGCGACACACGAGGATTCTCGAAGAGCGGATCGTCGAGCTGCAGACCAATCTGGCCGGCGTGTCCGCGCAGAACGAGCGACTGGCGAACACGCTCCGTGAGGCCCGGGACCAGATCGTGGCCCTCAAGGAGGAGGTCGACCGGCTCGCGCAGCCGCCGGCCGGCTTCGGCGTCTTCCTGACGGCGAACGAGGACGGCACCGCCGACATCTTCACCGGCGGCCGCAAGCTCAGGGTGAACGTCAGCCCCAGCGTCGAGCTCGAGGAGCTCCGGCGCGGCCAGGAAGTCATGCTCAACGAAGCGCTCAACGTGGTCGAGGCCATGGAGTTCGAGCGCGTGGGTGACATCGTCACCCTCAAGGAGATCCTCGAGGACGGTGAGCGGGCCCTGGTGCTCGGGCACACCGACGAGGAGCGGGTGGTGCGGCTCGCCGAGCCGCTGCTGGACGTCACCATCCGCCCCGGCGACGCCCTGCTCCTGGAGCCCCGCTCCGGCTACGTCTACGAGGTCGTCCCCAAGAGCGAGGTCGAGGAGCTCGTCCTCGAAGAGGTCCCCGACATCGGCTACGAGCAGATCGGTGGTCTCGGCGGCCAGATCGAGGCCATCCGGGACGCCGTCGAGCTCCCCTACCTCTACCCGGACCTGTTCAAGGAGCACGAACTGCGGCCGCCCAAGGGTGTGCTGCTGTACGGACCCCCTGGATGCGGTAAGACCCTGATCGCCAAGGCCGTGGCCAACTCGCTGGCCAAGAAGGTCGCCGAGGTGACCGGCCAGGCCGCCGGCAAGAGCTTCTTCCTGAACATCAAGGGCCCCGAGCTGCTGAACAAGTACGTCGGTGAGACGGAGCGGCAGATCCGCCTCGTCTTCCAGCGGGCCCGTGAGAAGGCCAGCGAGGGCACGCCCGTCATCGTCTTCTTCGACGAGATGGAGTCCCTCTTCCGCACCCGTGGCTCCGGTGTCAGCTCGGACGTGGAGAACACCATCGTCCCGCAGCTGCTCGCCGAGATCGACGGTGTGGAGGGCCTGCAGAACGTGGTCGTGATCGGCGCCTCCAACCGCGAGGACATGATCGACCCCGCCATCCTGCGCCCCGGCCGGCTGGACGTGAAGATCAAGATCGAGCGTCCGGACGCCGAGGCGGCCAAGGACATCTTCGGCAAGTACCTCACCGAGCGCCTCCCGCTGCACGCCGACGACCTCGGCGAGCACGGCGGCGACAAGGGCGCCACGGTCCAGAACATGATCCAGACGGCCGTCGAGCACATGTACGCCGAATCCGAGGAGAACCGCTTCCTGGAGGTCACCTACGCCAATGGCGACAAGGAGGTCCTGTACTTCAAGGACTTCAATTCCGGCGCCATGATCGAGAACATCGTGGGCCGCGCCAAGAAGATGGCGATCAAGGACTTCCTCGAGAAGAACCAGAAGGGCCTCCGCGTCTCCCACCTCCTCCAGGCCTGCGTGGACGAGTTCAAGGAGAACGAGGACCTGCCGAACACCACCAACCCCGACGACTGGGCCCGCATCTCCGGAAAGAAGGGCGAGCGGATCGTGTACATCCGTACGCTCATCACCGGAAAGCAGGGCGCGGACACCGGACGCTCCATCGACACGGTGGCGAACACCGGTCAGTACCTGTAAAAGGCAGGGCGGCTGCGGGTGCCCGTCGCGGGTACCCGCAGCCGACTGTTTTTCAGGCCACGGCTGGAGCAACGCAATGACGCAAATGATCTCCCCACCAGCGCAAAGGCGTTCTAGGCTCTTGCGTACCGCCGAGTCGCGCAGTGCGGGGACGGGCACCGCACACGCAACCGAGCGCCAGCGGTATCTGAGTGGCGCCCACGACCGAGGGTGCCGCCGGGCAAGGAGGGCCGCATGACCGTACGGCGAGTAATGGGCATCGAGACGGAGTACGGGATCTCCGTCCCCGGCCACCCCAACGCCAATGCCATGCTCACCTCGTCCCAGATCGTGAACGCCTACGCGGCGGCGATGCACCGGGCCCGCCGGGCCCGCTGGGACTTCGAGGAGGAGAACCCGCTGCGGGACGCGCGAGGCTTCGACCTCGCCCGCGAGGCCGCCGACTCCAGCCAGCTCACGGACGAGGACATCGGCCTGGCCAACGTGATCCTCACCAACGGCGCGCGGCTCTACGTCGACCACGCGCACCCCGAGTACAGCGCCCCCGAGGTGACCAATCCCCGGGACGCCGTGCTGTGGGACAAGGCCGGCGAGCGGATCATGGCCGAGGCCGCGGAACGGGCCGCGCAGCTCCCCGGTGCCCAGCCGATCCACCTGTACAAGAACAACACCGACAACAAGGGCGCGTCCTACGGCACGCACGAGAACTACCTGATGAAGCGGGAGACCCCCTTCTCGGACATCGTGCGCCACCTGACGCCGTTCTTCGTCTCCCGTCAGGTCTTCGCCGGAGCGGGCCGCGTCGGCATCGGCCAGGACGGGCACGAACACGGTTTCCAGCTGAGCCAGCGGGCCGACTACTTCGAGGTCGAGGTCGGCCTGGAGACGACGCTCAAGCGCCCGATCATCAACACCCGCGACGAGCCGCACGCGGACGCCGAGAAGTACCGGCGCCTGCACGTGATCATCGGCGACGCGAACCTGTCGGAGATCTCGACCTACCTCAAGCTGGGCACGACCGCGCTGGTGCTGTCGATGATCGAGGACGGCTTCATCGCCGTCGACCTGGCCGTCGACCAGCCCGTGCGCACCCTCCACCAGGTCTCGCACGACCCGTCCCTGAAGCGCCTGGTCACGCTGCGCAGCGGCCGTACGCTCACGGCGGTCCAGCTGCAGATGGAGTACTACGAGCTGGCGCGCAAGTACGTGGAGGAGCGGTTCGGGGCGGACGCCGACGAGCAGACCAAGGACGTCCTGTCCCGCTGGGAGGACACCCTCACCCGTCTGGAGCACGACCCGATGAGCCTGGCCGGCGAGCTGGACTGGGTCGCCAAGCGGGAGCTCATGGAGGGCTACCGGCGCCGGGACAGCCTCGACTGGGACGCGGCCCGGCTGCACCTGGTCGACCTCCAGTACGCCGACGTACGGCCCGACAAGGGCCTGTACAACCGTCTGGTGGCCCGGGGGCGCATGAAGCGGCTGCTGACCGAGGAGGACGTCGAGCGGGCCCGTACGGCGCCGCCGGAGGACACCCGGGCGTACTTCCGCGGGCGCTGCCTGGAGCAGTACGCGGACGACGTCGCGGCGGCCTCCTGGGACTCGGTGATCTTCGATCTGCCGGGGCGGGACTCGCTGCAGCGCGTCCCAACCCTGGAACCGCTTCGCGGAACGCGTAATCACGTCAAGGAGCTCCTGGACCGCTGCCGCACCGCGGAAGACCTGGTCAGGGTGCTTTCGGGAGGATGACCGCGATCAGTGGGTACTCGGTTGGGGCCCGCCGGACAGGGTGGAAAATCCCTGGTCCGGGAATCATCGAGGTGGTCCCCGTACGTTGGAGCAACTGCGGGGCCACGGTCGGGCCCGGCGAGTAGGGTCTGATCTTGACCGAGCAACTGTGTCGGGCGAACCGAGCGGGGTGAGGGATATGGCGACCAAGGACACCGGCGGCGGACAGCAGAAGGCCACCCGGTCCACCGAGGAGGTCGAGGAGCAGGCGGCGGAGACGCAGGCTTCCGAGGACCTCAAGGAGCGTCAGGAGAAGCTGAGCGACGACGTGGACTCGGTCCTCGACGAGATCGACGACGTCCTCGAGGAGAACGCCGAGGACTTCGTGCGGTCCTTCGTGCAAAAGGGTGGCCAGTAAGGCGCCTGTGCCTTCATTCCGAAGGTGAACGGGGTGCGCGGGTGACGGACGGGCGGAGCGCGGAGCGCTGCGCGCGGGACAGGGCGTGACGCGCTGTCCCCGTGTGCGGCGCTCCGGGCGTCCAAGGGCGTCCGGACCCCGCCGGCCCGTCGTCCGGGCCTGGTGGGCAAGTGCGGCATCGCTCCGGCGGAGTTGGGGTCGCCGGGCATGTGGATCACCGCCGCAGGACGGGTAGGGTCCGTGGCATACCGTGCCCCCGGTCGCAACCGGACCGGGGTTGTTCCAAGGATCGGCCCGACGTCACAGGGCGGGCTGTCGCATACGTGGAAGGAATCGCGTGGAAGCCAACACTCGTAGCACCGGGCGTCTACCAGCTGCCTTCCTGACGCCAGGCTCTTCCTCCTTCATGGACTTCCTGTCCGAGCACCAGCCGGAGATGCTGCCGGGCAACCGGCAACTGCCGCCGACCCAGGGTGTGATCGAGGCGCCGCACGGCACGACGATCGTCGCCGTGACGTTCCCCGGCGGCGTCGTGCTCGCCGGTGACCGGCGGGCCACCATGGGCAACGTCATCGCGCAGCGGGACATCGAGAAGGTGTTCCCCGCCGACGAGTACTCGGCGGTGGGCATCGCCGGGACGGCGGGCCTGGCCGTGGAGATGGTGAAGCTGTTCCAGCTGGAGCTGGAGCACTTCGAGAAGGTCGAGGGCGCGCAGCTGTCCCTGGAGGGCAAGGCGAACCGCCTCTCGACGATGATCCGCTCCAACCTGGGCATGGCCATGCAGGGACTGGCCGTCGTCCCGCTGTTCGCCGGGTACGACGTGGACCGGGAGAAGGGCCGCATCTTCTCCTACGACGTCACGGGCGGGCGCTCCGAGGAACACGGCTACGCGGCCACCGGTTCCGGCTCGATCTTCGCGCGCGGCGCGATGAAGAAGCTCTACCGGGAGGACCTGAGCGAGGACGAGGCCACCACGCTCGTCGTCCAGGCGCTCTACGACGCGGCAGACGACGACTCGGCGACCGGCGGTCCCGACGTCGCCCGCCGGATCTATCCCATCGTCACCGTGATCACCGAGGACGGCTTCCGCCGGCTCTCCGAGGACGAGGCGTCGCGGATCGCGCGCTCGATCCTGGAGCGGCGGCTGGAGCAGCCGGACGGTCCGCGGGCCGCGCTGCTGTGAGCGGCGGGCTGTCGTGACGAGGTGGTCCAGTGAACCGACGGAATCCTGAAGAGAGGGACGGATAACCGGTGTCGACGCCGTTCTATGTCTCACCCCAGCAGGCGATGGCCGACCGGGCGGAATACGCCCGCAAGGGCATCGCCCGTGGTCGCAGCCTGGTCGTGCTGCAGTACGCCGACGGCATCGTGTTCGTCGGTGAGAACCCGTCCCGCGCGCTGCACAAGTTCAGCGAGATCTACGACCGGATCGGCTTCGCGGCCGCCGGCAAGTACAACGAGTACGAGAACCTGCGGATCGGCGGTGTGCGCTACGCCGACCTGCGGGGTTACACCTACGACCGGGACGACGTGACGGCCCGGGGCCTGGCGAACGTGTACGCGCAGACGCTGGGCACGATCTTCTCCAGCGCGGCGGAGAAGCCGTACGAGGTGGAGCTGGTGGTCGCCGAGGTCGGGGAGACGCCCGACGGCGACCAGATCTACCGACTGCCGCACGACGGGTCCATCGTGGACGAGCACGGCTCGGTCGCGGTGGGCGGCAACGCGGAGCAGATCAGCAGCTACCTGGACCAGCGCCACCGGGACGGCATGACGCTGGCGGAGGCGCTGAAGCTGGCGGTGCAGTCGCTGTCGCGCGACACCAACGGCAGCGAGCGGGAGATTCCCGCGGAGCGGCTGGAGGTGGCGGTGCTGGACCGGACGCGGCCGCAGAAGCGCAAGTTCAAGCGGATCAGCGGGCGCCAGCTGTCCCGGTTGCTGGAGGAGGCGGCCGGGGCGGGTGGCTCCGAGACGGCGTCGAAGGACACCGAGTAGTCGTACCCGACAGTTGCGCACGGCATCGGCGCCCCGGTCACGTTGTGGCCGGGGCGCGGGCGTGTGGGGGCGCGCGTGCTTGCGCCTGACGGTGGGGGGTGGGTCGGGGCCGCGCCGGGGGGTGTCCGTCCTCGGAACGGCGCGATGGGGTTGGACGCCGACTGACTGTCCGTTGACGCGCCAACCGCTGCGGGCGGACACCCCCCGGCACGGCCCCTGCCGTGCGTCGGCGGCCGCGGGAGCGTGGTGGCTCGCCCAGCGGATAGCGGATGTGGCGGGCCTCCGCCGCGACGCCGGGTACGGCTAACGCGGCGGGGCCGTGGAGCCCCGGGTGACCAGCCGTACCGGGATGTCCCCGCTCTCGGGCTCGCGGCCCTCCAGGACGGCCAGCAGGGCCCGCATGCCCCGTTCCCCGAACAGCTCCGCGTCCAGGCGGACCGTCGTCAGCTCCGGGTCGATCGCCGTGGCCAGGGCCAGGTCGTCCAGGCCCGTGACCGACAGGTCGTCGGGGACGCGCAGGTCCAGGCGGCGGGCGGCCTTGTAGACGCCCGCGGCCAAGAGGTCGTCGTCGCAGACCACGGCCGTGGGGCGAGGTCCGGGAGCCGACAGAGCGGCCTGCGCCGCCGGCACCGCGCCCGCGATGGAGATCGGGGAGCGGGCCGTGGCGACCGAGGTGCCCGGCACGCCGGCCAGGCGGGAGGCCAGTTCCCGGGCCCGTACCTCGAAGGTCCAGGACGGTACGTCCGCCGCCAGGTGGAGGAAGCGGCGGTGGCCCAGGGACAGCAGGTGCTCGGCGACCTGGCGGACGCCGTCGGCGATGTCCAGGTTGACCGTCGCCGCGCCCAGGCTGCCCGCCGGGTCGCTGTCCAGCATCACCAGGGGGAGTGCCTCGCCGCGGATCGCGGTCAGCGCGTCCGCGGCCATGGAGGAGGCTAGGACGCCGTCCAGGGCCGCCTGCGCGGAGGCGAACGGGTCGCGGGCGGGGCCGATGCCCTCGGGGGAGGGGTAGAGGACCACGCCGAAGCCGTGTTCGGCGGCGACCCGGGCCGCGCCCGTGTAGACGCCCGCGAAGAACTCCGTGGTGAGGGCCGGGACGACCAGCAGGACCGTGCGGGTGCGGCCCAGGCGCAGGTTGCGGGCGGCCAGGTTCGGGCGGTAGCCGAGGTCCCGGGCGGCCTCGCGGACGCGTTCGGCCGTGGCCTGTGAGACCCGGCCGCGCCACTTGTCGCCGAGGACCAGGGAGACGGCCGCCTGGGAGACGCCGGCGGCCTGGGCGACGTCCCGGCTCGTGGGGCGGGTGCTGCCTCGTGCCACGGCGGGCCGCTCCTTCGTCTGGACTCGTGAACAGCGGACATGGTACGTATGGAAGCCGACGTTATACGTAAAACCTAGGGCGGGGACATGGCCACGGGATACCTGGAGATCCTTCGGGCGCGGCACGCCGCCCGCCTGCTCGCCGGCACGCTGGTCGGCCGGCTGCCCAACGCCACGGGCGCCATCGCGATCGTGCTGTTCGTCCGGGCGGAGGGCGGCACGTACAGCCTGGCCGGTGCCCTGGCGGCGGTGTACGGCGTCGCCAACGCCGTCGGGCAGCCCGTGCTGGGCCGGCTCGTGGACCTGCGCGGGCAGCCGCGGGTGCAGCTGCCCGCCGCCGTGCTGTCGGCGCTGGCGATGGCCGCCTTCGCCTTCTGCGGCATCGGGTCGCTCCCGCTCGCGTACCTCGCGGTCGCCGCCGCCGGGCTCTTCACGCCGCCCCTGGAGGGCGGTCTGCGGGCACTGTGGCCGTCCGTGCTGCGCCGGGAGGACCAGGTGCACACGGCCTACGCCATGGACGCCGTGGCCCAGGAGGTGATGTTCACCGTCGGGCCGCTGCTGGTGACGCTCTGCGTGTCCCTGTGGTCGGCGCAGGCCGCCCTGCTCGTAGTGAACGTCGTGGGCGTGCTGGGAGCGCTGTCCGTCGTCGTCTCGGCGCCCTCGCGGGCCTGGCGGTCGGCGCCGCGCGAGGCCCACTGGCTCGGCGCGCTGCGCTCCGCCGGGCTGCTGGCCCTGCTGGCGGCGTTCCTGTTCATCGGGATGGCGCTGGGGTCCATCACGGTCGCCTCGGTGCCGTACGCCGACGCGCACGGCGGTGACGCCGTGTACGGCTGGATGATGGCGGCCCTGGGGTTCGGGGCGCTGGTCGGCGGCGCCGTGTACGGGGCCCGGCAGTGGGTCGGCGAGCCCGCACGGCGACTGCGGGTGCTCGTGGCGCTCCTGGTGGTGTGTTACCTGCCGCTGACGCTGATGCCGGACGCGGTGCCGATGGTGGCGCTGACCGCGCTCGCCGGGGTCTTCCTCGCCCCCGCCATCGCCTGCGCGTTCGTCCTAGTCGACCGGCACGCCCCGCGCGGCACGGTCACCGAGGCGTTCTCCTGGCTGGTGACCACGTTCACCGTGGGCCACTCGGTCGGAACGGGCGTCGCGGGGCCGGTCGTGGAGACGGGCGGGGCGCAGTGGGGTTTCGCCGTGCCGGCCGTCGCGGGTGGCGTGTCCCTGCTGGTTTTGGCCGCCACAGGACGGGTAGTCGCAGCTCCCGGCCGGGGAGCGGTCGTTGCGGCCGGTTCGGAAAATGATCCAAACCGTGCTGTCGAACCCCGTTTCAGTTCAGGGGATCGGGCGTAATGTTCCCTCATGGACCGCCGCATTTTCGGGCTGGAGAACGAGTACGGCGTCACGTGCACGTTCAGGGGACAGCGCCGCCTGTCTCCTGACGAGGTGGCGCGGTACCTCTTCCGCCGTGTCGTGTCATGGGGCCGCAGCAGCAATGTCTTTCTGCGAAACGGCGCCCGCCTCTATCTCGACGTGGGATCGCATCCGGAATACGCCACACCCGAATGTGACAACGTGATCGAACTGGTCACCCACGACAAAGCCGGCGAGCGCATTCTCGAAGGACTCCTGGTGGACGCCGAACGACGCCTGCACGAGGAGGGAATCGCGGGCGACGTCTACCTCTTCAAGAACAACACCGACTCGGCGGGCAACTCCTACGGCTGCCACGAGAACTATCTCGTGGCGCGGCACGGGGAGTTCTCGCGTCTCGCGGACATTCTGATCCCGTTCCTGGTCACACGGCAGCTGCTGTGCGGCGCCGGCAAGGTGCTGCAGACGCCGCGCGGAGCCGTGTACTGCGTCAGCCAGCGGGCCGAGCACATCTGGGAGGGCGTCTCCTCGGCGACGACCCGTTCCCGGCCGATCATCAACACCCGCGACGAGCCGCACGCGGACGCCGAGCGCTACCGCCGCCTGCACGTCATCGTGGGCGACTCGAACATGTCCGAGACCACCAACCTGCTCAAGGTCGGCGCCACCGACCTGGTGCTGCGCATGATCGAGGCCGGCACGGTGATGCGCGACCTCACCCTGGAGAACCCCATCCGGGCCATCCGCGAGGTCAGCCACGACATCACCGGCCGCCGCAAGGTCCGCCTGGCCAGCGGGCGCGAGGCCTCCGCCCTGGAGGTGCAGCGCGAGTACTACGAGAAGGCGCTGGACTTCTGCGAGCGCCGCGGCATCCGCACGGGCACGGTCGAGCGGGTCCTGGAGCTGTGGGGCCGCACGCTGGACGCGATCGAGAGCGAGGACCTCGACCGCATCGGCACCGAGATCGACTGGGTCATGAAGTACCAGCTCATCGAGCGGTACCGGGCCAAGCACAACATGACGATGTCGCACCCGCGGGTCGCGCAGATAGACCTCGCCTACCACGACATCCACCGCCGTCGTGGCCTGTACTACCTGCTGGAGAAGAAGGGGCAGGCGGCCCGCGTCTGCAACGACCTGAAGATCTTCGAGGGCAAGTCCGTCCCGCCGCAGACCACGCGCGCGCGGCTGCGCGGCGACTTCATCCGGCGCGCCCAGGAACAGCGCCGCGACTTCACGGTCGACTGGGTGCACCTGAAGCTCAACGACCAGGCGCAGCGCACCGTGTTGTGCAAGGACCCGTTCCGGTCGGTGGACGACCGCGTGGAGAAGCTGATCGCCGGAATGTGAGCCGTCGCACCGGCGCGGAAAATCGCCGGAACGCCACACGGGCGCCGTACGTTACCAGTGCGGCGCCCTGCTCACGCCGTAGAGTTGCGCGCACTCCATCCACGAGATCAACCGATTACGAGGCCCCCACAGTGCGCCGACGCTCACTTCTTCTCACCGTGCCCGCAGGTCTGGCCACGCTCGCCGCGTGCGGCGACGACAAGTCCGACTCGAGCAAGGCCAGCGACAGCCCGTCGCCCTCGGCGTCCGGCCCGTCCGCCGCGCCGTCGCCGAAGATCGTCGACGGCCCGCTGCCCGCGGTCACGGCCGGGACCAGGTTCGACGAGAAGCCCACGGTCGCGAAGGGCAGCGGCGAGCCCTCCAAGGACCTCGCGGTGAAGACCCTCATCGCGGGCGGCGGCAAGACCGTCGCGGAGAACGACTTCGTCGTGGCGAACTACCTGGGACAGATCTGGAACTCCGCCAAGGTCTTCGACAACTCCTACGACCGCAAGGCCCGCCTGGCCATCCAGCTCACCCAGGGTCAGATCATCGACGGCTGGCGGTACGCGCTGGCCGGCAAGAAGGCCGGCAGCCGCGTCGAGATGGCCGTCCCGCCCACCTGGGGCTACGGCACGCAGGGCAACGCCCAGGCGGGCATCAAGGGCACCGACACGCTGGTCTTCGTCGTCGACATCCAGGACGCGTTCAACGCCACCAGCTCCGCCAAGGGCGAGAAGGTCCCGCAGGACGACGCGGACCTGCCCAAGGTCGGCACCAACACCGACGGCAAGGCCCCCTCCATCGAGGTGCCCAAGGCGACCGCCCCCAAGAAGCTCGTCGCGGAGTACGTCCTGGAGGGCGACGGCGAGGAGGTCGCCGCCGAGAACAGCGTGCTGGTGCAGTACAAGGGCGTGCTGTGGGACGGCGGCAAGGAGTTCGACTCCTCCTACGCCAACAAGCAGCTGGTGTCGTTCTCGTTGCAGCAGGTCGTCAAGGGCTGGGCGCAGGGCCTGACCGGCAAGAAGGTCGGCAGCCGGGTCCTCATCGTCATCCCGCCGGAGCTGGGCTACGGCGACAACCCGCCGCAGGGCAGCGGCATCAAGAAGGACTCCACGCTGGTCTTCTCGGTGGACATCCTCGCGAAGCTGTGAGGCGCGCGGGATGTAAGACTGTGCGTGTTCGCCTTTTCGCAGACAAGCAGGAGCCAAAGACGTGAGCATCGACAAGCCCGAGATCGACTTCCCGGGCGGCGAGCCCCCGGCGGACCTCGAGATCAAGGACATCTGGGAGGGTGACGGCCCGGTCGCGCAGGCCGGCCAGACCGTCACCGTGCACTACGTCGGTGTCGCCTTCAGCACGGGCGAGGAGTTCGACGCCAGCTGGAACCGCGGCACCCCGTTCCGCTTCCCGCTGGGCGGCGGCCGGGTCATCAAGGGCTGGGACCAGGGCGTGCAGGGCATGAAGGTCGGCGGCCGCCGCCAGCTGACCATCCCCGCCCACCTCGCCTACGGCAACCAGAGCCCGACCCCGGCGATCAAGCCCGGCGAGACGCTGATCTTCGTGGTCGACCTGCTCGGGGTCTGATCACGGTCCGACAGACTCGATCACCTGGGGCCCATGCCTGTCCGGCATGGGCCCTCGGCTTTTGCCGTACCACCCTGTGGCGGTACGGTCATCGCTCGTAAGCACCATAGGGAGGCGAAGCGCGTCGATGGCCATTGCCAAGGCCGAGCGGCTGATGAACCTGGCACTGTGTCTGCTCGGGACACGGCGGCCGCTCAGCAAGCGCGAGCTGCGTGACTCCATCGAGGCCTACGTCGAGGCCTTCGGACCGGGCAACGGCCCGAGCGGCAACGACGACTCCTTCAACCGCATGTTCGAGCGCGACAAGGACGACCTGCGCGAACTCGGACTGGTCATCGAGACCGTCGAGAGCCTCGACGGCGACATCGGCTACCTGGCCCGCCGCGACAGCAACCGCCTGCCGCCCATCACGCTGGACGCCGAGGAAGCCGCCGCGCTGGGCCTGGCCGCCAAGGTGTGGCAGCAGGCCCGGCTCGCCGGCGCGGCCAGCGGCGCCCTGCAGAAACTGCGCGCGGCCGGGCTCCCGGAGGACGTCGACCCGTACGGGTCGCACGGCGCGCTGGAGCCCCGGATCCCCGTCCACGAGGCCGCGTTCGAGCCGCTGATGCTGGCCTGCCGGGACCGCCGGCCGGTGGTCTTCGACTACCGCAAGGCCACGGCCGCCCACCCCGAGCAGCGGCACGTCGAGCCGTGGGCGCTGGAGTGCTGGCGGGGCCACTGGTACCTGGCGGGCTGGGACCGCGACCGCGGTGCCGAGCGGGTCTTCCGGCTGTCCCGGATCACCGGCAAGGTCCGCTCCCGCGGCGGCCGGTACACCGCCCCCGTGCCGGACGTCGTCACGGTCCGGGAGACCGTCGCGGGCTGGGCCGGGGAGATCGCCGACCGCTCGGCCCGGATCCGGCTGCGCTCGGGCGCCGGGTACCCCCTTCGGGCGAAGGCCACCTCCGTGCGGGAACTCGGCGACGGCTGGGACGAGTTGGAGATTCCGTACGGCCACGGCCTTGACGCCTGGCTGGTGGAGTTCGGGCCGGACGTGATCGTCCTGGAGCCCGCCGAGCTGCGGGCCGACGTGGTGGACCGGCTGCGGGCCGTGGCCAAGGGCTGAGGGGGAGCACGACAGTGGCAGGCAAACCGGTCAGGCCCGTGAACGCCATCGACCAGACCCGGCGGATGCTCTCGCTGGTGACGTATCTCCGGGAGCGCCCCGGGGCCCGGGTCGAGGACGTCGCGCGCGCCTTCGGGATCACCGAGGACGAGCTGGTCTCCGACCTCGACGTGCTGCCCATGTGCGGCACGAGCTTCCGCGGCGGTGACCTCCTCGACATCGACACCGACGGCGAGCGCATCTGGTGGCACAACCCGGCCGCGCTCGCGGCGGAGGCCGCCGAGCCGCTCAGACTCGCCGCCGACGAGGCCACCGCGCTGCTCGTCGCCGCCCGGGCCGTGTCCACCCTGCCGGGGCTGCGCGAGAGCGACCGGCAGGCCCTGCTGCGGGCGACGGCCAAGGTGGAGACCGCGGCCGGCGAGGCCGCGGGCGCCAGCTCGCGCCTGTCGGTGACCTTCGAGTCCGAGGGCGGCGTCTTCGCCGACGTCGACCGGGCCATCGCCGAGCGCCGCCGGCTGTGGATCCGCTACTACTCGCCCGCGCGGGACGAGGTCACCGAGCGGGAGATCGACCCCATCCGCCTGGTCAGCGTCGGGCACACGTACGTCGAGGCCTGGTGCCGCCGCTCCGAGGCGCGCCGGACGTTCCGGCTGGACCGCGTCGCCGAGATCAGGATCCTGGACGAGCCCTCGGCGCCGCCCGAGATCGAACTGCGCGACCTGTCCGAGGCGCTGGTGCAGCCCGCGGCCGAGGACCCGGAGGTCGTCATCGAGGTCGGGCCCGGCGGCCGGTGGGTCGCCGAGTACTACCCGCACGACAGTGCGGATGAGCTGCCGGACGGCGGGCTGCGTATCACTCTGCGCACGCCCGACCCGGCGTCGCTGCGCCGCCTGGCGCTGCGGCTCGGACGGGACGGCCGGATCGTCTCCCCGCCGGAACTGGCCGACAGCGCCCGGCAGGCGGCGCGCGAGGCGCTGGCGGCTTACGACGGCATCGAGGCGGTCGACGCGGCGGGCCCCGCCGGAGCGGCCGACGCGATGGACGCCACCGCGACGGCCGGCGCGGTCGACGCGGGCGGGACGGGCGCAGCGGCGGTCCCCGCCGGGACCGCGGGCGTCCCCGAGCCGTCCGGGCCGTCGGCGGCGCGGGCCGTGCGGGCGGTCCCGGACGGGCCGGGCGGCGGACGCGGGTGAGCCGACGCGCCCACCCCCCGGGCAGCCGGCCGAGGCTGTTCCGCGGCTCCGGAGCGAACGACCCCAGGAAGAGGAGCGAGGGCTGTGACCGAGTCGGCGACGTCCGGTGCGCGGGGCATGACGGTGGAGTCCGCGTTCGCCGGGATGAGAAGCGTGTCCCCGGTGGTGTTCCGCGCGGGCTGCCCGGACTGCCGGGAGCGCTTCGAGCTCACCGCGAGCGCCCTGCGCCTGGCCATCGGCGCCACGAGCCGTACGACGTTCTACTCCTTCACCTGCCCGGAGTGCGGCGCGTCCGTCCGCAAGCCCGCGGGGGAGCGGATCGTGGAGCTGCTCACCGGCGGCGGTGTGCGGACGCTGCGGCTGCACTCCACCGCCTAGATGTGCTGTCCGGACAGGTTGGTGACGCGGCTGGCTGGGGTGTGGCCGCTGATGCCGGTGTGGGGTCGGTGGTAGTTGTATCAGTCCAGCCAGTCG